>CAZPPD010000291.1:0-6982 GCA_964588185.1 uncultured Alcaligenaceae bacterium
AAGGACGAAAATGTAGAGGTGAGGATACGGCAGGATGGAGTAGTAATTTTTGACCGAACCACCAAGCGAGAATTTCCGTTGACTGCCGGTAAAGGGCGGATCGATGTGCTGGATAAAAATGGCATAAAGCTGTTGACGAAAGAATTTATGCTTTCTCGTGGAGAACGAAAAATTGTTCGCGTTACTCTTAACGAATTGGCTTCGGCACGTAAGCCAAAGGTAAACATCCATCCAAAGATAAAAGGCAAGCCAAACTCTTCTATCCGAAACAAAAAATTGGAGCGAACGCCGGACCAGAAAAGCAGACCACCTGCATGCCTGCGTCAGATACTTTCACCGGATCAGCTTGCGAAAGTCAAACCGGTTGTTACTTATACCTTTGATAATCCCAACTCCGGCTGGCCACTTAGTCGCAAATTCCCCCCACTCCATGGCTACCTAAATGGCACCTATTTTATTCGCGTGGAAAAAGCCCGGTTCACCGGGAGTTGGAATTCCCCTATTAATTGGCTTTCCAATTTCGCCATTGAGATCGAAGGCCGAGTAAAAGCCAATTCCTCCGGTTGGGGAATATCCATTGTTCGGCAAGGGAACGATCCCCGGGGAATTCAAGTAAAGCTTGACGGATCGGGAAAATTGATCCTGGAAAAATCAATTTGGGATCGCGGCGGTTTTGAAACTTTATTTCGACTGTTAAGCCAAGGAGATTTTAAAGGGACAGAGTATAACAAACTGCTTGTAGTCCTTCGCGGTAATAAGCTAAATGTATTTCTGAATGGTAAAGAAGCCGGGGGGACAATAAACCTTCCTCACGACATTGACCCCAGCACTGTAGCTTTACTGGTAAACAATCATGCTGGAAAAAACGAACCAGCAATTGGTGAGTTTGAGCAGGTAAAGATTTGGGATTGTGATCCCAAATCTTACCAGATCTCTCCGGTGGATTTATTAAAGGATGTCAAAGCCGGAAATTGGATCAAGCTATTTAATGGCAAAGATTTCTCGGGATGGGATGCTTTAAATGAACAGATAGAAGGTCAGTGGATGATTGAAAATAACGCAATCAAAACCAATGGCAATCAATGGTTCGATTCACTCTTTTATACCAAACAAATTTTCCAGGACTTCCACTTGCGGGTAAAAGCCACTCTTGGCCCCCACAGCCATGCCGGTCTGATCTTTCGAACGCAATTGGCGGGAAACAGAAGTTGGGAAGCCAACAAACACGGTTACCAGTTTTATCTAACCACCCGTGATCCCTACCCCTATTTTGTTGTGCAACCCAATACTCCGGATGAAGAAAAGAATCATTCCCTCGGAAGCCTTCTTCATGTTCCTCAAGGAAAACCGATAACAATTGACTTGTTTGCGATCGATAACGTCTTTACTGCCTTTGTGGATGACGTACCGGTTTTGCAATATCAGGATGAAGACCGAAGGCATTTGAAAGGCTTCCTTGGTTTGCACAAAAAGAGAGGGGAATCGGTAATTTTATTCCATGAAGTGCAGGTCAGGGAACTGTCCAAGGGTTAATTAAAACTCACGTTCCAATTTTACCCGAAAGCGGAACGGCGATTTCCAATTTCCCAAAATTACAACGTTATCCCCAAAATCTAAAGCGGCTTCTTTCCGATTTTTTGACTCTCCACCAAGTAAATGTTCGTTGACGATCGTTCCCAATTTGCTGCCCCGGTCGCGCACTATGTAACGGCCATCCTCCTCTAAATCGAATAACATGTGGTTGCGGGAAACATGGAAAGGAACTTCGTCCAGCAACCAAATGTCGTTTAGGGCCAATGCTTCCGGCTCTTTTGCTTCGGATGCTCTCCCTAATCGGCAGGGAAAAGTTTCCACCGCTAACCCTTCCTCCGGCAACATTTGAGCAGTCTTCCGAGATAGGGGAAATAAACGCAAAAGAAAGTTTCCCGGTGTTTTCCCTGCGGTTTCGCGGTCTTCCTGAGTTTGTTCCTCAATTTTCGCCTCCAAAGTTCGCAGCCTTTCAAACAGGGAACGCAGGTAGCGGAAACATTTGCTCGGGTCCGAAACCAGTAGCTGTTGGAATTCTTCTTGAGTTATTCGGGATGCTTTGACTTCACTGATTGCTCGAGCTGAACGGGAACGGGGACGCTCATCTATTAAACTCATCTCCCCAAGTACGTCTCCCGGTCCAACAGTACCCAGTCGCCTGGTATCGCCATTGGCGGAAAACTTAAGGACTTCTACCTCTCCACATTCCAGCAAGAATGCATGGTCTCCAACATCCCCTTCCCGAAAAAGGAAATCACCTTGGTTGAAATGGTGTGTGCTCATTTCTTCTGTTCCTGAATTCTGAGGTCAAATATCAGAATGGATTCATTTTGTAGTTTATAGCCGCTAGGAGTTAAGCCAATGTAGGGAAGAGATGCGCTGAGGACAACTAGGTGAAAATTAAAAAGCCCCACCAGAACAGTGGGGCTTTCATCTATGTAATCGGTGTTGCCACCGGTTGCTTCTCCGTTCCGGCCCGATAAATAGTCTTCCTTATGGTCCTCGGCCAGGGTGCGGAGCTTTTTCATCGCCCGGACATTCAACTGGCGAACTCTTTCCTTGGTAATGCCGAGATGCTCGCCGATTTTCTCGAGCGTCATGCCTTCATCATTATCCAGTCCTGCTCGCATTCTAATTATCTGACGCTCACGAGGATCCAGATATTCCAGCAATCGGTTAACTCGGTAGGATGCCTGTTCAGCAGATTGTAGACATTCCTGCTCATTGGTGCGGCTATCCGGAGCCGATTCGAAGACCTGCTCGTGGCCGGTGACGTAACGTTCCCGGCGATTCTTTTCTTCAGGAATGCTGCGGGCAAAGTTCTTCATGATGGCCCAACTGGCATAAGTGCTAAACTTGTTGCCCCGAGCATAGTCGAATTTCTCTACTGCCCGGATCAAGGAAATATTACCGTCGGAAATCAACTCAAAAACATTGTCTGTCTGACCTGCATGTCGCTTGGCAATGGAGACTACCAATCGCATGTTGCAGTTGATCAATAATTCTTTGATGTTGAGGGCTTCTTCCTGTAACTCCTCGATTTTGTCAAGATCTTGAGTGCGAATGCGGCTGCTATCCAATTCGCCCGATTGCAGAGTTAATCTTTCCCGCAACTGGTTTGCCTTGTGCTTCAAGAAATTCATCTTGCGGAATAAGTGCTGTTCTTGCGGTTTGTTGAGCAGCGGCATTTCATAAAGCGAAGCCAATTCCAACGGAACATCTTTTGGGACCTTCATGGAATTACGGGCTGCTTCATACTTTTCATGATCCGGCATCAGGTCCATGATTTCTTCTTCCATCGCCGGGTCGGCGAAGCATTCGTTATATATGAAGTCCAAGGGCTGGTCCAGCAACCGTTGAGCCCGGACTTCATTAATAAAGCGGTACATAGTGTTCCGCGTACGATTGTATTTTTTAGCTAAGGCTTCCACCGTTACCCCCCTTTTATAGGAGTTATAAATCAGTTGCTTGGTTTCGGTGTCCAACGGTGAGGTCGCCGTTGGAAACAATGCTTGATCAGGATTATCCCGATCAAAATTTTTGATTGTGTAACGGATGGTTTCCGTAGATCTTCCCAACCTGCGGCCGATGCGACGGCTGATTTCGGTTAGGGTGCTATTGGTAAACCGAACCATTCGGCGAGCACGGCGAAGAATATCTTCTTTCTCCGTTTCACTTAATTGTGAAAACCGGGAGCTCTTTTCTACTCGCTCTTGGTTCGAGGACAAAAAGTGATCAACTAAGGAAGGTAAAAAGCCAACTTGACGACGCCCTTTGTTTAGGATTGGCAGGCCGATGAGCCCTCGTTTTCGCCAACGGTTAATAGTTTTGGTTGTCACGTTCAGCTTTTTACTCATCTCCTCCAAGGTTAAAACCGGTTCGCTCATTTCTTCGACAGGCTGAGCCGGCATGGACTTCGCCAATTCGGAAATGAACACTCCCAAATCGTGGAGTAAGACTTTTCCAGGTATAATTACATCCGAAAAATTTTCCGGACGATAATCGGTGATGCGAAAACAGACAAACTGGTAAGGATAATTACGAGTCAGGTCCACTTCGGCCAATAACCGCTCAGCCTTGGTCAATTGCTCCATGCGTCGATGCGGTGGAGCAAATCGAACTTGTTGATCCGTCAACTGTTTCATCGCTTCTATTTTAAACTTGCTCACGGTCATCACTCCTTTTCGAACGCAAGCAACGACGAGTGGCTTGCGGTTACATTCTTTGATTTCTTGGAAAGGGTTTACACCCTGAGGGTTCTTCCTTCTTATTCATGTTTGCATCTCTTGGATGATTGAAACCAGGTGACCAATTGTAGGATTCGGATCACCGTATTTAATCCAGAATGATTTAAGATCATGCAAAAAAATTTCCGACATAACAAAGATCTACTTATTAGACACACTTGGTAACCCGAAGGGTTCAGAGAATCCAAAAAATCTTGACAAAAATGTCCTTTTAACCGAAAGCATCTTTTCTACTAATGCAACACTAATGATTTTTCCTAGGTGGCTAATTCTAATTGATAATAGGGAACTTAAAAGAAAGCAATTTTAGTGCCGCATTGCAGCAAAAAAATCCAGATTTAAAAGCGACTGATATGTAATTCGCTCCCTATCTCCTTACCTTTCAAAATCTTGAGAAAAAACCAAAATATTCAAGCCCAAAATTCCACAAGCAGGTTGGTTGTTAGAATTACAACCTTATATGTATGTTTTTACACTAGAAATGTTGCAATTTGCAATCTTAGCAGTTCCAAAACCGGCATTTTTGAGCAATTGATAAACCGGCTAATCTTCCCAGCCATAACTGCCTTCCATTAGCAATGATAAATCGCGGGATATCGCTCCCCTTGCGCACATCTTTGCCAAACTTCCAGCTAAAATTAATTTAGTTTCCTTAAATCAAAAGGTTTTGGAACTCATTTGAATTAGACGTCAAACATCAATTTTTCGTTGTATTCTAAATTACAGTTTGGCCGACTTTTGACAAAAAGGATCTGCTCAATGATTTCTCCCCGGTTCATTGCCTTCTTTTTGATCATTTTGTTCAATTTCTCCTCAGCCCTATTTGCTTTTGGGCAAAGGCCAGTTTTCCTGAGGGAATCCATACAACCGGGAAAACTATTTCGCGTGAATATGCGGGTCGATCTCAAAGGTTCCTTATCTCTGCCACCGGAGAAGGGGGCAAGTTCCGGAAAACAAATAACCATATCGGGGACCAGCGCTATAAATTACGATGAGCGGATTCTTACCCTTGATAAAAAAGGAGAGACAAAAAAGTCAATCCGATGGTACCGCCAATTAGATTTCCAACGAAAAATTGGCGATCAAATACAAGAAAATAGCCTCCGTCCAAAAGTTCGTCGCCTGGTGGTTCTGAGGCATCGCCATGTTGAAGTCCCCTTTTCTCCAGACGGCCCCCTTACTTGGAGTGAAATAGATCTCGTCCGCACGGATGTTTTCACTCCGGCTCTCACCGGCCTTTTACCCTTGCGGGCAGTTTCTCCCGGAGACCGCTGGTCCGCAGCAACTTCAGTTATCAAAGAGCTAACCGACTTCGAATCCGTGGATTCTGGAGTCATTGCATGCAAATTTGATCATTTGACCACGCTTGGCAATCGCCGACATGCCCGGGTTTCCTTTTCCGGCACTATTAAGGGAACGAACGAAGACGGGAAATCTAAACAACAAATAGATGGCTATTTCTATTTCGATTTAGAATCCTCTCACCTCGGATACCTTTCCATGCGAGGGGTTCATTTCTTGTTAGACCAGGATGGGAAAGCTATGGGGAAGATTGAAGGTACATTCGTTGTGACAAGGCAGCCTTTAAGCCAATCCCCGGAGTTGAGCGATTCCCAAATGAAACAGTTAACCCTGGAACCAAACGAACAGAATTCCCTTCTACTTTATAATAACCCTGAACTTGGCTTAAAGTTTCTTTATCCGCGAAAATGGCGTGTGGCCGGAGTCCGAGGAACTCAGCTGGGGCTGGACGAGAGAGATGGAAGTGGAATATTGCTTACCCTCGAACCGCTTGCCAATGTC
Organism: uncultured Alcaligenaceae bacterium; assembly: GCA_964588185.1. Lineage (GTDB taxonomy): Bacteria > Planctomycetota > Planctomycetia > Gemmatales > Gemmataceae > CAZPPD01. The sequence goes on from CAZPPD010000291.1 coordinate 6,078, forward strand.
CCCTCAGGCACCCAGTTTCTGAAAGAATCTAGGAAGTATTTACAAAAGCAAAAAGTCAAAATAGTTGGCTTGAACCCGGTTCGGATAGTTCAACAAAATCCCCGGATCGAAGCTTTTGCATTGGACATCCAAGTGAGGAAACAAAAGGTCCGTATGTACTACTTAGTGATCCGACAGGAATTGGGAGGAATCGTGGTTGCCGGACGCTTACAGATGAAAGGCTTGGCCGAGGTTCAAAGTGAAGTGGATCGGATTGCAAGGAGCATGCAGCTTACCAAGAGGCCGAAGTAAAGGTGAAGCTTAGGAGATTAGGTTTTGAATTTCTTCCATTTCTTCATCATTCCATAGATTTAAGGAGTGCACTTTTCTTGCCGAACTGCTTTTGCAGGCCAAACTCGATTACTCCCAACAATTTAAGGCATTATTGCCTTTCGATGGGAAGAAAGGATTTTTTAGGAAATGATTTTCTGAATTTCTTCCATTCCATCATCATTCCAAAGTGCCTGGTAGATTGCTCTTAACTTTTCCACATCTTTGATTTTGCAGATTGAATTAAAGAGTTTCGCACCTTTCTTCCCGAACTGCTTTTGCAGGCCAAACTCGATTACTCCCAACAATTCATCCTGACTTCCTTTTTCCAACCCTTCTTTTAATCCTTTTTCCAATCCTTCTTTTAACCCTTTTTCCATTCCTAAACGTTCGATGCTTGTTATATACGGCATTTTTTTCTCCTTTTCGTATTCATGGATTTCTTGGTTAAATTTAATGGTCAATTCTTTCGGCAAATCTAACAACCAGTCAATCATTTGAAATAGTCGTCGAATGTCTTCAGGCTTTAATCCCCGATTCTGTAATTCTTTTGCCTATCTTATCTTCCAGCTATACCGGTCTTTTGTATTTTTGCG
>CAZPPD010000292.1:0-6981 GCA_964588185.1 uncultured Alcaligenaceae bacterium
ACGCTTCCAATGTGTCGGTGGGTACCTTTGAGTTCGAAAACATCCCCAGCGAAACCTTGGCGGCGATCAACAGCATCAAACCTGTTTATCCCTCCCCCAAAGTCTTGCAAATTTGCCAGCACCGCCTGCGGGAAAAGGATTTTCTTCGCCAACAGGGTTTTCCCATTGCCGATTACCAAGTAGTTAAGAATCCGGATGAACTGCGGTTAGCCATTCACAAGATTGGCTTACCTTGCATTCTGAAGACGGCGGATTTTGGTTACGACGGCAAAGGGCAGGTTCGCATCGAAAAAGAGGACCAATGTGAAGAAGCCTGGAATCAAATGAACCGGCCGGTTGGGGTTTTAGAAACCTTTATCCCCTTTTCCAAGGAGATCTCGGTAATTTGTGCTCGAAATTATTCGGGCAACCAGATCTGTTTTCCGCCGGCGGAGAATGATCACCGCAATCATATTCTGGATGTGACCACTGTTCCGGCAAATATTTCCCAGCGAACCCTGCGGGAAGCCATCGCAATTGCCAGGGGTGTTACCAATTCATTGGAGGTTGTCGGCCTATTGGCGGTAGAGATGTTTGTCTTGGGAGAAGGGGATTTAAAGGTCAATGAATTGGCCCCCCGCCCTCATAATTCCGGGCACTTTAGTTTCGATGCCTGTGTTACCAGCCAGTTTGAACAGCAACTTCGCGCAGTTTGCGGCTTGCCGATGGGAAATGTGGACCTCCTGCGGCCGGTTGCCATGGCAAACCTGCTGGGAGACTTATGGCAAGATGGGGTGCCGCGCTGGCCTGAAGTTTTGACCAATCCTTTTGTAAAGTTGCATTTGTATGGAAAACGAGAACCTCGGCCGGGGCGTAAAATGGGGCACTTAACCGCAATGGCAGACTCTCCTGCGGAGGCCAAAGAGATCGTGATTAAGGCGAGGGAATCTCTACGCTCATGGTAGCGCGATCCTGCGAATCCAACTACCACAATGCAGCAGTTGACGCTTCCCCCCGGAAAAAACTAGTATACAGGTAGATATTCCAAAAACTCCATTTTGAGGGGCGGATGTACAAACATCAATTTGAACGGCATAAAACACGGGAAGTTCCGGTTGGCAGTTTGGTCGTCGGTGGCGACAATCCCATTTGGGTGCAATCGATGACCACTCCGGATACCCACCAATTGGAAGAAACCATCACCCAAATCCATCGGTTAGAAGAAGCAGGCTGTGAAATTGTTCGGGTAACTGTTCCCAAACCGGAGGACGCGGCGGTTCTTTCTGAGATTAAAAAGCGAATCTCCATCCCTTTAATTTGTGACATTCATTTTGACTACAAAATGGCCATTGCGGCATTGGACCATCCCATTGACAAGATCCGCGTTAATCCCGGGAATATCGGCGGCTACGACCGTTACCGGCAAGTTCTGCGAAAATGCAAGGACAAAGGTATTTCCATGCGGATTGGGGTGAATGCCGGCAGTTTGGAGCGGGAAATGGCCATGAAGTATGGCTTCCCCTGCCCACCGGCCATGGTTGAGAGTGCCCTGCGTTACATTGAGATTGCTGAGTCGGAGGGTTTCACAAACATCATAGTCTCCTTGAAATCCAGTGATGTGATCACGGCAGTCGAAGCGTACCGCCAGTATGCCAAACAAGCGGATTATCCGACTCACATCGGGATTACTGAAGCCGGCAAGCCGCCCTACGCAGTGACGAAATCTGCTTGCGGGCTTGCTCCGATTTTGTTGGATGGAATCGGCGACACCATTCGCATCAGCTTGCTGGGCGATCCGGTTCCGGAGATTAATGCCGCCTTTGATATTTTGCAGGCAACTCAACGTCGCGTCCGCAAACCGGAATTGATTGCTTGCCCGACCTGTGGCCGCTTGGAAATTGACCTGGAGAAAATCATTGCGGAACTGGAAGACCGCCTCGGCGGCAAAAAGACCCCGGTAAAAGTAAGCGTACTAGGCTGTGTCGTCAATGGTCCCGGAGAAGCCCGCGAAGCCGACTTGGGGATTGCTGCCGGCAAGGGCAAAGGCGTGATTTTCAAGCGTGGAGAAATTATCCGCAATGTTCTGGAAAGCGAAATGGTCGATGCCCTACTGGAAGAAATTGAGAATTGGGAAGAAGAAGAAGTAACTGCAGGGCGATTGCAAAATGGCGGGAAAATGAAATTGCCTGTGGTGACCGGCTAGTGTCCTGAATCAGAAATTGGTTGATTGTTTTTGAACATGCTTTACGGCGAAGTCATTTTCGTAAATAGCCCAGGGTCGCCTCGAATTTAACCCACTCTGGGAAAACTTCACGGCGGATCCGTTATCCAACAAAGCCCAGGGTCGCGGCGAATGCAGCGCACCCTGGGAAGACGAAACGTAAGCCCAATCCTCTAAATTACGGTCAAATCTATTCTTTCCGGATTCTTTCCTAACCGGCAGATATTTTGTTAGACTAGAATTTCAATTAGATTCAAACATTAGTATTTGAGATTGAAATTGTTTGATATTTGGGATTTTCTATACCCCAAAGATTCCTCTCTAGAATCAAGAGTTCGGTATGCCAATTCGTTTTCGTTGCCCCAAGTGCAAAAAAGTTCTCAGTGTCAAAGAACATCTCGCAGGAAAAAAAGCGGCCTGTCCGGCGTGCAAACATCCTATTGTGATTCCCAAGCCCAAACCTACCGCTGCCCCGGTGGCTCCGCCCGCAAATGTGGAAGATTTGGCTGCTAAGGCTTTGGCGGCTGCCGAGGAGGAAGAAAAAAAACAGGAAGCTCCGAAGGAAAGCCGGACGATTAAATTCAACTGTGATTACTGTGATGAAGAAGTCGAAGTGGGTTTTGATTTGGGCGGCAAGCGGGAACCCTGCCCGAGTTGCAAGCGTATCCTCAAGGTACCCCTTCCGGAAGACGATAAACCCAAAGATTGGCGGGAAATCGCCCGCAAAGGCCCACAGCTTGCTTTGAAGAACCAACCCGAAGAGTTGGAAGGTGCTTGGGGGACGGAAACCGACAAGGGACGGGTAAGCCGAGGTTCGCTGGAAGAAGCCGGGGCTATTCAAGAAGCAGAGGTGGAACCGGTTGGAGCGGGCGTTTGGTTTCAACGGGCATTCATAACGTTGGCGGTGTTCGGCATTTTCGTTGGCTTGTATTATGCGGCTCAGTTCTACCGAACCAAGGCACTGCAAAAACACACCTTGGCCAAAGCCCAACAGGCTTATGGGGAGGTCCAGGAGAAAATGGACCGGGGCTGGAAAGCCGAAATGCAACGAAAAATCGGTAATTTCCATAGCAAGGCCAACAAACCGCAAGAAGCCCGCAAGGCATTTCTTACCGCAGCCTATCTCTTGCAAGAAACTCCCGATGGCAAAACCAAGCCCCCAAGTCCCGCCGAGGAGATTCTGCTAAGTGACATCGCCGTGTCCATGGTTCAATTGGGCGGCAACGAAGACCAGGTAATTGAAAAGATCCGTTTATCTTGGAGCGAAGTCCAAAGGGACCTGGAACGAGCCTTGCAAGGAATTGTTACACCGGATGGCCGCGCCTTTGCCCTGCGGCGGGTGGCCAAGGCATTGCATGCCCGGGGACAGGATCAATTGGCAGAGGCGATGGCCAACCGTTTAAACGCCGGTGCCCAGGGTGATCCGATAATTCTTGCAGAACTTGCCGCTCTGATGCTTTCCTCAGGAAAAAAAGAAGAAGCAGAGGCACTCGTTTTCAAGTTACCCGAGGATGAAGAAAGCCGGTTAGATTTGCCTACCCGGTTAGCTTGGGCAGCGGGCAAGGCTTATCAAGGGGACTTCGAGGCGGCAAGAAAGATTGCTTCTCGCAAGGGAAATCCTATAGAACGCTTCCAAGCCGCTATGGCTGTCGGAGACATCGCCCTTCTGAAGAGTGATGCCAACAGCGTTCAAGCATCCCTGGAGTCTGCGTTGGAGATTGCCAAAAAAGGGGCAATTCAACCCAAGGCGATTTCCCTGATTATGCGTTACCAGTTATCTTTGCTATCCGCGTATTCCGAAGATGGCGAAGAAGCAAAATCCCGGGCTGGTAATCTCCCCAATAAAGAACTGAAAGCCCTGGCTCTGTTGGCAATACGGAGAAAAGCAGAAGATCCATTGGATACCTCGGCCTTTCCGCACAAGAAATCAATCGCCTTTGCCAAAGGATTGGTCTTGGAGGCAGAGAGCAAGATCAAGAAAGGTCAAACCAGCGAAGTTCAAGCTTTAGCGGCAAATACCGACCCGGCACTCCAGCCTCTGGTTTACGTCGGTATGGCTCTGGGTTCTCAGGAATAACGCTCAGGTTTATTTTTTCTCACCCAAACAATACAAAATCCCATCGGTGGTGCCGATCACGAGTCTTCTTTCGGCTACAGCGGGCGACCCGACGATAGATCTGCCCAGCCGGAGTTCCTGAAGATTTTCTCCAGTCTTCAAGCTTAGAACGTAAAGCTTGCCATCCATCGAGGGGGCATAAACCTGGTCGCCGACAATAACGGGAGATGGATCCACGCGGCCTTCAGTAGCAAACTCCCAGATTTTTTTTCCTTTCTTGCGATCGATAGCATAAATTTTCCGGTTCCTGCAGCCCACCACAACCAGTTGGTCATTCACCGCGGCGGAAGAGAAAAACGGTTGCGATCGTTTCCTGGGCTCAAAAGTCCAGACAATTCTTTTCTTCTGCCAATCGATGGCTTGAACCTGGTCCGTCATGGTTCCAACGTAAAGATAATCGCCCAGTATCGCCGCGGTGGCTGCTGCCTGTCCCCCAAGGTCTACTTTGCCGGATTCTTTCCCAGTATTGATATCAATGATATGGAGGGCACTGTCACAGCCGGCCACAAAGGTCTTGTCTCCGACCACCGCCGGAGAGCCATTCACCGGACCTTCGGTAACCACATCCCAAAGCTTTTTTCCATCTTCGTCCAAGCAATACAGGGTGGAATCGTAGGAGCCGAAAATAATCTTGTCTTTGAAGAAATTTGCCGTGGAGGTGATTTCCCCTCGCGTTTCAAAAGTCCAGATTTTCCTGCCTTGGTCTACAGAAACCGCATGAAATATTCCATCCTCATCGCCAACGAACACTCTATCCTTGAAAACACTGGGCGTGGCTTTCATGGGCCCGGCAGAATATTTCCATTTCACTTTGCCATCGGACAAATTTAAGGCGTACAAGTTTTGATCAAAGTTTCCAATGTATACTACCCCGTCGGCAATCGCTGCCCCGCCTTCGAACGCATCTTTGGCTTGAAAACGCCAGAGAATCTCCAATTTTTTCGGTAAATCACTGGTTGCCACGCCGGTTTGCAATGGATTACCCCGAACGTAGCGCCAACCACTTGTCGTTTCTTTTTTGGGGGGTTCGGCTTGTAAGGATTGGAGGAAGCCGGCGAAATATCCAATAAGGAGAACAAGCGAAGTAAAGCTGAACGTTCTCATGGTTGGACTCCAGAAATAAATTTGCTTAGAAAATAACGGCTTTGGTTCTCGCGGTTTTCAAGCGATTGTCAAATTGGTTGGTCGATTTTTGTAGATCGAGTCTCCTGGTCTGAGTAGTCGGAACTCCAGGCCCGACAGTTTTGGACGAGCCTGAAGACTCGTCCTACGAATTTATTGCTGTACCAATTTGTGTGCATCGCTTTAAAAGGCGGTTTTATAAATACCCAGCAACGATTCTTCCTCAACCGTGCGGGGATTGAAACGCGCAGTCCATTGGGAGTTGGCTTCCTCGGCAAGAACAGGGAGAATTCCCTCGGAAACCCCACATTCTGATAGACGGGTAGGTTGCCCGGCTAATTCTAATAGTTCGGTGATTCGGCGGGCAATGAGTTCCGGGGCTTGCTCGAAGTCTCCGTGGAAGGTATCGGTTTGCTTGACCAGGTCCACGTAATGCTCATTGATGGTTTCGGAATTAAAACGGATGACATGCGGTAATAAAATTCCAATCGCCAATCCATGGGTGATTCCATAGTGAGCAGTCAAAGGATTGGCACATGCATGAGTGGCACCCAGCATGGAATTTTCAATGGCTGTCCCGGCGAGGAAAGCTCCCACTTGCATTGCTCCGCGAGCTTCCAGATCTTGCGGATTTCGCAGAACGACTTCCAAGTTCGGCTCCAGGAGCTTCCAGGCTTCCCGGGCAAACATTTGCGCCAATTTATTGCGTTTGGTGGTAACGAAGGATTCCACGGCATGGGAAAGGGCATCGATCCCGGTTAGTGCCGTTACTACCGGCGGCTGGGAAAGCGTTACCTCCGGATCCAGAATGGCGACTACAAAAGCTGCTTTGCGATCCCCGCAAGCCATTTTCATGTGAGTGACATTGTCGGCAATCAACGCATACGATTGGGCTTCGCTCCCTGTGCCGGCCGTGGCGGGAATCCCAATGGAAGGGAGCATTGGTTTCTTGGCTTTGCCGAAGCCTTTGTAATCGGCCATCTGGCCGCCGTTGGTCAGCAGGAAATTTATTCCTTTGGCACAATCCATGGCACTGCCACCGCCAACGCTGACGATAAGGTCTATATTTAGAGGTTTGGTATAAGATAAGCCGGATTCGACATGGTGATTGGAGGGATTTTCCTCGACTTTATCAAAGACGAACACTTTCAACCCGGCTTCTTGAAGCGAGTGGGTAGCGCGTTGGGGATGGCCTGCTTTTTCTAAACCCGGATCGGTTACCAATAAGACCCGGGTCCCACCTAACTCTTTCGCCAGTTCTCCTAATTGATTGAGAGAACCGGCGCCAAAAACTACACGGGTAGGGGAATGATAGTCAAAGGAACTCAATGGTAACCGGGCGCTGGCCGGTAAATCGTTACCGGCATTTTTCGTTGCGGAAAAAGCACTCATTTATATAACCGCATTGGTTCGCGGCTCTTTTCATTCAAAACAATTAAAATTACCTCTTGCTATTATAGCTTTATCGTATCTTTATCAAACTGAAAGGCTCGCGCTCGGAACAAAAAGTCCACAATGTTTCCTTCGTGAGGTTGCAACCAAT
>CAZPPD010000293.1:0-6979 GCA_964588185.1 uncultured Alcaligenaceae bacterium
TAAATCCCGGATTGTTGGACCTAGTTGTTTGTGATGTCGATGTGACGTGGATTCTGAGACGCATCCAATTGAACTGTACTTGTAGCCTCGCCGATGCCTGAGGTGGTACAACGATTTCCCGAAAATGTCATCTTGATACCGGCAAATCCTTGCACCGGCTTACCCTCCGACTCTACAGATACAGCCTCCCAAGTCCCTTGAAGAGCAGCAAGATCGTTCTTGGACTGCTCGTCCTGGCCTTTGTTGGAGCAAGAACACAATGGGAAAATGGAAAACGCAGCAATCGCTATCGATTGAACGCGCGACATGGATTTCTCCTGGCAAACTTAGGCGACAACGAACCGCCGAAAAAAGCCCTCAATTAAACCAAACCGCAAACCCAAAGAACTGCCCCCGAAAAATCTGCTGCATGCGGCCCCAGAAAGCAGGTTGCGTTAGCGTTCCTTCTTCGAGGTAGGGGCGGGCGGCTGATCCTTGCATCCACATTACCAAATCAAAGTTGGTGGGTTCATTAAAAACCTTATTGAGATTAACTCCTTTGCCATTTCGAACGCGCCAGTGAGGTAAAAGTTTTTTGCCGTTCAGGATCGCCTTCGCTTCGACTAGGAATTCTTTCCAGCCATCGATCATCTGCCGGCTGACCCGAACTCCGGGAATCACACCCTTTTGCCGGGGATTGGGTATCCATTCTTCCTGATCATCGGTTTCCTTTTCAATGGCTGTCCAACTTTGGTGGCTTTGTTGAATTACTTCGTGGAGATGCCCCAAGGAAGATCTCAAGCGGGCCTTCTCTTTGACCGGAAAATTGATCAGGTGAATCATGGAAATGAAATCGATCAATTCAGTATTGGACCCACCAAAAAAACCATTTTGCGTTTTATCCTGATGCAAATAGTAATAGGGACCTTTAACCTTGGGAAAGAGGAGATGGCCGGTGCGATTAAAGACTTCTTTCCAGTCGTGTGCCAGGATGGCTTGATCCAATGCCATCAGCAAATGACAGTAACCGCGCAGCCAATGAACATCGCCTTTATCAAACGTAATGGCAAAGGCCCGTGCCATTTGCGCTTGCCTCTCGGAAGGATTCCGCAGCCCGCTGTAAGCAAAATAGACTCGCCACAACTCCTCATGTTCGGTGATTTTCCCATTTCCATCCAGGTCCAAGTGAATCTGGCCAAAGTGCAAGCGGAGTTTAACATTGGGGTCCTGAACCTTGGCCAGCGTTGCTTCGGCTTCGGTCAGGTCATCCAGTAACCGCAAAAACACCTTGCGAATCCGTTTGTAATTGATGGGGCTGGGTTTTGGATTTGGTGGAGTCGGTAAGCGGAAGACCGGCAGCAGATTCTGAGCCATGGAGTTGGGCTTTAGTCCATACTTGTAGTAGGATTGGGCCACATGTTCGACGGCTTGGATGAACTGTAATGTGCCCAACCCAAATCGAGCTTCATCATCCGTTGGGTTTCGTTTGAGATGGGTGCGGAGAGCAGCCTCCCCTTCTACCAATTCTCCTGAGATCAGATACTGTTCAACAAGAGGTTGTTGCGTGACTACATCGCCTCGGGCTTGAGGCTGGAAAATCAGAAAAACGCTAAAAACTATGCCCAATAGGAACTCGATTCTCCGCAGACCTTTCCCACCAAGAAATGTGCTCATTTCATCCTCCCCGTGAATAGAAGTGTTGGCGTTCCCTACCTGTTATTCACTTGGAGGATGGTTATGTTTCAAAATTCACGTCAACGCGGACGTTTTAATCGCCGCCCGACAATTTCCGGCAGATATTTCACCGGCAGAGTGCCATGATCCAGGACCGCCTCGTGAAACCGGCCCAGGTCAAAATCTTTACCCAACTCATTCTGATACCGCCGTCGTAGTCTTACAAAAGCCATCCTTCCCACAAAATAGGTGCACAATTGGCAAGAACTCTGTTTTGAACGGATGATTTTAAGGATCGCCTCCCCTTCGGATTGGAAAGCCATAACAACCAGGAAATGCAAAGCCTCCTCATCCGTCATGCCCTGGCTATGCATTTTGTAGTCCAGAATGGCATTTGCCACCGCCCGGAGGTACCACTTGAGCTGATTTAGGCGTAGTTCGAGGTTTCCTTCCCCATATCCCTGATCCAACATCATCTGTTCGGTGTAAACGGCCCAACCCTCAGCAAAAACGCCCGAGTAAAGAATCTAGCTAATAAACGACGGGTGGCGATTGGAATATTCCAGTTGCACATAGTGCCCGGGATAAGCTTCATGGATACTTAGCATCTGCAAAATGTATTTGTTATATTCCTCCATGAAGGTTTTTTGCCGCCGTGGAGTCCAACTGCTTGGCGGTGGGCTGATAGCATAGTAACTGGAGGATTTTGGATCCAGTGGCGGGGCAGGATTTAGATAGGCAATGGAATTACCACGCTGGAATTCCGGCATTTCAATGATCTGGCAGCGATCCGGTTTGGGTAAATGGAGAATGTCTTTGTTTTCGATGAACTTTTTGATCCGTACCACATCCGCACGAGCATCCCTGACCAGATTTTCCGCTTTTCCGTGATCCTTGCTCACTTCATCCAGGACTTTTCGAATCGTGAGTTGCTTTCCCTCAGCATCGGCAACGGGCAACGGTTCCTTGGGAAAATATTTGCTCCACAATTGCCGCGAGATGACATACATCTCATTGATTACCCGGTCGAATTCCGCTTCTGCATCTTTGAGGACTTGGTCAGCCGTTATGCCGGCATCCAACTGTAACAAAAATTTCTCCGCAAATTTCTTCTTGCCCAGCCGCCAATCCCCTTTGGCTTCGGGTATGACCTTCGTCTGCAAAAACTTGAGATAGCCCCGCAAACTTTTGACAACCGGCTTGGTTCCTTCCTTCAATTTACTCAAAGCCGGGGTTTCTCCCGCCAACTGGAAAATCCCCGACTCGTAGAAACTAATCGCTCCTCTTGTCTGTTTGATGGCTGTCTCCACCTTGACCTTGGGGGGATTTTTAATGGTGCGTTTGGCCACTTCGATGATTTTTGGGATATGAGCGATCCGTTTTACGGCGTTGCGAACATTAACTGCCTTGGGCAACGTGGATTGGGTAAACAACAGGTAAATACTATCACTGATATAGTTGTTATATACCCGTGGATCTTCTTCGAAAGGCTTGGTGTTTTTTGCCAACCAAAGCTCAAATTTCAAGTAGTGCTTGAGGATCTCAAAATCGATCTGACTGTCTCGGCTCAGCTTGTCGTAAGAGATTTGTTTGGGTAGTTCCTGCAAGGTATGGCGGTATAGTTTCACCCATTTTGCTCGGGCTTCCGGAGAAACATCCTCCAGAAGATGATCAAAACGGTGATCTCCCAGGTAAGTTGCTTTCAGGGGTTGCAGCTTAAATTCCTTTTCCAGAAAGTCTTTAAAGAACGCCCGCAATTTGGGATCTTCGTTATTCTTTTCCCCGGCTTGGGCCATAGTGGTTAACAACAATATGGTGAAAAGCGAACAGAAAACCTGTTTCATCAATAAGTCCTCCAGTAATTTCTCTTCAGCCAATTTACTATTCCCAATCGGTTGTGCCAACAGTCAGAAACTTGGGGGTTGGAATGGGAAGGTTCTTTGATAGGCTGAGGTAAATCCCAAACCCGGATATTACCATGGATCCAATCTTTATCACGGCCGATCGTCTCTTTGATGGAACAGGGAGTGCAACCACTGTCCGCCCCATCGTCAAAGTTCAAGGGGAACGCATCGAAGAAATCCAGGGAAGCCTTCTTCCACCTTCGGGTTGCTCGGGAGATCGCTATGACTTTCCCGGCTGTACCATCCTGCCGGGATTAATCGACACCCACGTTCACCTCATTTTCTCCGCTGCCAAAACCCATGCGGAAGTCGTCGATCAAGTTACCAGGGAGACCGAAGAACAATTATTGCAACGGGCCGCGGATAACGCCAAGGCAGCACTTAAGGCCGGAATTACTACTCTTCGCGATTGTGGAGCCAAGGGTACTATCTCCCAACAACTGCGAGACCGCATCAGAACCGGAGACAATAAAGGCCCGGACATTATCTCATGTGGAGTGCCCATTACCACAACGACAGGCCATTGTCATTGGTTGGGATTGATTGCGGATTCCAGCGATGAAGTCCGCAGAGTAGCCGAGAAAATGATTGCCGAAGATGCGGACTGGCTGAAAGTCATGGCCACCGGCGGCAATATGACTCCCAGCTCCGATCCCATGAGTGCCCAATTTGATGACGCCGCATTGGCACTCATCACGGAAATCGGCCGCCAAGGCAATAAACATAGTGCCGCCCATGTGCTGAGCCTGTCGGCAATGCCGGGAGTAATCGGGGCCGGATATCGGACCATCGAGCATTGCAATTGGCGAATCGGTCCTGAAAAGTATGAATTCGATCCGGCTCTGGGCCAAAAGATCAAAGACCAACCTCAATATATCGGATTAACCATGTCCGGGATTACCCGCCGGTCACTAGTACCTGAAACAGATTTTCCTTCGACTTATCAACCATTGATGGAGGCGTTGGATGCGCGCTTTGCTTGTGAACGGGAAATGATAGAATTCGGCATTCCCTATACCATCCATAGTGATGCCGGAGTTGGCATGACGCCGATCCATAAATATGCGGAAGGATTGCGGGCGGCAAAAGTGGAACTACAATTAACGCCGGCGGAAGTGATCCGCGCGGCTACCGCAACGGCGGCGGTAGCTCTCGATTTACATGATCGTGGCCGAATAGCACCGGGAAAACGAAGCGATCTGTTGGTGGTTGAGGGAAATCCTTTGCAGGATATTTCTTGCTTGGAAAAGGTTCGGGCAGTGATGAAGGCAGGAAGTTGGGTATCGGGTGAAATTCCGGCTCCAATTCCTAAGGTGGATTAGTTCCAATCACAACGAGAAATGATAAGGGATGTTTATGAGCAATTCTGAAGTATATTCACCCGGTTTAGAAGGAATCATTGCCGGGGAAACGGCGATTTCAACCGTCACCGGCGGCCTGCGCTATCGCGGCTATCCCATTACCGAATTGGCGGAAAAAACCAGCTTTGACGAAGTTGCTTATTTACTCCTGCACGAAGAACTTCCCAACCAAAGCCAACTCAAAGAATTCCAAAAACGACTGATGCAGGAACAAAATATTCCCGAACCACTGACGGGGTTGTTGAAATCCCTTCCGCCGGATACTCCGCCAATGGATGCCCTTCGCAGCGGGGTTAGCATTCTGGCTCACTTTGACCCGGATACCGGCGACAACTCGCCCGAGGCGAACATTCGCAAATCCGAGCGATTACTGGCAAAAATTCCCGTCATCATTTCCCAGCATCATCGTTTAAGTAAAAACTTGGCGGTGATTGAACCGCGTTCGGATCTTTCTCTGGCGGCAAACCTGCTTTACATGCTCACCGAAAAAGAACCCGGAGAAAAAGAACGGTCGGCCTTTGACGTTTCCCTGATCCTTTATGCCGAACATGAATTTAATGCCTCGACCTTTACTTGCCGAGTAGTGTGTTCCACCGAATCGGATTTACATTCGGGAATAACCGCAGCGATAGGAGCCCTGAAAGGACGACTTCATGGTGGAGCCAACGAAAAAGTAGTGGACATCCTCAAAGAAATTGGCGGACCGGAGAATGCCGAAGAGTGGGTGCAAAATGCATTGGCTCGCAAGGAACGTGTAATGGGATTTGGGCACCGGGTGTACAAAACCGGCGATATCCGTGCCAAAATCCTCAAAGAGTATGCCCGGGAAGCAGCTAAGGCCATTGGGCAAACCAAATGGGAAGAAACGGCGGACATTATTGAAGACATAATGGCCAAGGAAAAGAAACTATTGCCCAATCTCGACTGGCCCGCCGGGCGTTTATATTATGCTTTGGATTTAGATGTTCCGTTATATACTCCCTTTTTTGTTGCTTCCCGAGTTACGGGATGGTGTGCCCATATAATAGAACAGAGCAAACATAATCGTTTGATTCGACCTCGAGCAAAATATATAGGGCCCGAAATAAGGGAAGTGAAACCAATTTCCGAAAGATAATGATAATAATCTTAAAACATAGGAATTAAATATATGCCGAATACTGCACCGAACAGTTCCGCCAAGGGTATTGCTTGGAATTTAGAGGACCTTTTTTCCGGAGTGGATGACCCAAAGATTGATTCCGATTTGGAAAAGGCGGAAACATTAGCTAAGGAGTTCGAACAGAAATACCGGGGAACCTTAGCTACTGAAACGGGACCTACGGCTGACCATCTGTTTCGAGCATTGGAGGAAACCGAAGAATTAATTGATTTGTTGGCAAAACCAATAATCTATGCCACCTTAATTCATGCTGCCGATTCCGATAATGAAAAACATGGGGCATTACGAGCAAAGACGGGAGAAAAATATACTGCCATTAATCAGCATCTTATTTTCTTTGATTTGGAATGGGTAAAGGTCAAAGAGGATCAAGCGGAAAAACTCATCAACGATCCGAAGCTCAACAAATACCGCCATTACTTAGCAGAAAAAAGAAAATGGCTGCCTCACTATTTGTCTGAACCGGAAGAGAAAATAATCGACCAAAAAAATATCACTGGAAATTCCGCTTTTGTCAGACTCTTTGACGAGACCGTCTCTGCAATCCGTTACCCCTACGAAGGAGAAAGGGTCCCTCAGCAACAAATCCTGCCGAAGTTATATGATTCGGATCGGGAAACACGCCGGAAGGCAGCCGAAGGAATGACAGTCGGGTTACAAGAGAATGCCCGGATCATTACTTATATGTTCAATACGCTGGTATTGGATCACAAAATCCATTGTGAGCTGAAACATTTCGATGATCCGATGGCCGAACGAAATCTTAGCAATGAGATTGATGGCAAAGTAGTAGACGCACTGATGGCAGCGGTGGAAAGATATTTTCCAACCGTCCAGCGTTATTATAAGCTTAAAGGGAAACTCCTTAATATTGATCAGCTCTATGATTATGATCGTTA
>CAZPPD010000294.1:0-6977 GCA_964588185.1 uncultured Alcaligenaceae bacterium
ATACGCGTAGGGGTGACTTCACCGGCAAAGCTGCCGTCGTTATTCTTTTTCATCTGCATGGTGTCGATTTTCATGACGGTGAACAGCCACTTCTTTTGTATGTAGAAGTTCAAAGTGGCCTCATCACCGGAGTAGTGATATTTGTTTTTTTTGAGCCAGCGGAACAGGTCATCAGCGCGGCCAGCTTGGATGATTTTATAGTCCAGTGAGCCAACCACCCCGGTTTCCAGAACCTTGATGGCCGGCTTTCGTGGAGCCCTATCTTGACCAGGTGCGGAAGAGGCAGTTTCCAATCGAAAACGGTTACTAGGCACATTGCCGAACTGCAACGGCAATAGTTTCGATTGGGGGAACTTAGGCTTCTTCAGAATGGTATAAACGGCCAGGTGCTTAAAGAATTCCCTGGGCATTTCATGGAGTTTCGGTTGGCTGGGAGTGGGAATGACCATGCCAAAGTCCAAGGCGTTCCCTTCAAACTTGGGCTGAACCGTGAAGGTTTCGATTTTCTTGACGGGATCCCATGTGATAAAGACTTTTTGAGCCGGTTGAAGAATGTCTGCGTTTTTGGCGGAGAAATAACAACAAGCAGAATGTGCTTTTTCACCGGCAAAGGCAAAGGTCAACGCTGTTGCCAGGAAAAGCCGGCCTAATGGATTAGACATGGCCTGCTCCTTTAAAGATTTTGATTGCCTTAGAATGTACTTAAATAAGACGAGAAAAACCATCTTCTGGATTGGTATTTTAATTTAATGAGAACGGTTCTATCGAAAGTGAATTGTAAGAAAAGTAGAAGAAATGGCTGATATAACAAATGAATGCCGGAATTGTGGTGAACGGAGTAACATCCCAAAGCCTGACAGGCAAACCCTTCAGGCTTCATGAAATTTAGCGAAGATTACCGTTTGGAGAACTGGAAGCTCTTTCGGGCACCTTTGCGACCGTATTTCTTACGCTCTTTCATACGGCCGTCGCGGGTTAAATAGCCGGAATCCCGGAGCTTTTTGATTAATCCACTGGGAGTGGTCGGTTTTTCCTTTTCTTCTTCTGATTCGCCTTCCTCAACCTCCAATTCGGGTTCTGGTTCCGGCATTTCAGAGAACATATCCTTGAGGGCACGGGCAATTCCTTGGCTAATGGCCCCGGCTTGTCCCGTGAAACCGCCGCCCCGAACATTTACCCACACGTCGAGACGATTTCGCATATCCACAATATACAAAGGGTCAGTAATCAGTTTGCGATCCTTGTCTTCCGTAAAATAATCTTCCAACGTCCGATCCTTATTAATGACAATTTGACCGGAACCTTCTTTAAGGCGGATTCGAGCGACCGAAGTTTTTCGCCGGCCGGTACCCCAGTGATAAGGATTTTTCACTGCCACGGATAGCTTCTCCCAAAACTACATGAGAATGGTTTTAATAATTAATATGGATATTCTTGCGGTTCTTGCGCTTGGTGCGGATGATTTGGCCCGGCATAAATTTTCAGCTTTTTCATTTGCGCCCGGCCCAAGCGATTTCGCGGAACCATCCGCCTGACGGCCATTTCCAGGATCCGCTCCGGATGTTTTTCCAGCCATTCGGAGGCATAAACGGTCTTTAAACCACCCGGGTAATGGGAAAACGAGTTATAGTGCTTGGAATTCCACTTGTTGCCGGTAAATTTTACTTTTTCGCAGTTGATTACAATCACATATTCCCCGGTATCCTGATGGGGAGTATATTCCGGGCGGTGTTTTCCGCGGAGAATATTGGCTATTTTGACAGCAAGTCGACCAACCACTTGATCGGTAGCATCAATCACAAACCAACGTTTTTCAACTTCGTCTTTCTTGCCCATGAATGTGGACATATCTCAACCCTTTTTCCCTAATGAAGTAGAAACTATCATGATAAGGGCTTCGGTATCTCCGTCAATAGATGGATAAGGATTGGTGGTATTTTTTTCACAAAGATTAGTGATTTAGGGTGAGATCCGGCATTCTACACCCAAATTGTTCTTCGAGTTTATTAAGTTAGGCATGTTTTCACCCCAGGCCTTTGATGAGCATTTGACCCTGTGAATTTGCCCGAAAGCAGGCTTTCGGGCAGGTCTTTTGAGAACCTAGCTTCAGAAGAGCCGCAAAGCTAAAGGACTGCCAGCCCGAAAGCACTAAGAATAGTTACCCCCGCTGCCGCAAGTCATAACATCGGATATCCCCGGCTTCCGAACGCATGTAAAATCTCCCATCCACATATGGATATTCCATAAACACTTCGTATGCCGTTGTCGAAGTCTGCGGTGGTCGCCATTCCTCTCCCAAGGCCCGGAAATTATTGGGATCGGCGGTATAGAGTTGCATGGTCAGGCGGTTCCCATGTGCCGCGTCCCGGAATGTCAGCAGGCGGTCATCTACCAAAAACATTTGCATACTGTTGTTGGAAAATTGCTGGTTCGCCAGGACTTCGCCCGTAGAAGCCCGAATAATGTAGACTTTCCGGTCTGCGGGTTCATTGCCGTAAGCTTTAAAGAATAACAAATCATCCCGGCAAGCAAGAAAACGCCGGGCACAGCTATCCATCCAGGTTTGAAAGAAATACCGCCGCTCATCCGGCAATGCCCAGACTCGTTCGGCCCCGCTTAAACTCAAGCGATAACCCGCAAGGCGGCCATATCTCCGCGAATCCCCTTCCCGCCGAGGTGTCACGGAGCCGATATTGACAAAAACCATATTCCCCAGTGTCAGCAGCGAAAAATAGTGAGGGCCCAGGTTCTCCACAGTCCAAACAATCCGGCCGTTGCGCGGATCGATCAATCGCAGCTCCCCTCGGACATTAGCCGTGACGATATACTCCTGCCCTTCATGGCAGAACCAAGAGGGGGTTCCATATCGTGAAATTACCCCCGGACGTTCCCATATTGTTTGGCCATTTTCCGGATTCACCCCGCGAAGGCTGATATTCACCGGACCATTGAAAAGCGGAACCACCAAGGTTCCCCCAATAACCGTCAAACTGGTGCTCCAGCCCAAGTTTCCAGGGATTACCTTGTCTTGTAAACATCGGTGTTTGAGTTGTTCGGCGATTTCATGACCTCTGCCTATGGTTGATTCCCATAGTTTTCGCCCAGTATCTGCCGCGTAGGCGTAGAGCCGCCCGGTCGACCCCATGCTGAACACTTTGGCGTCATGGAATGCAGGAGCAACACCAAATCCTTCCCGTTTCCCCATGTAGCGGTTTAGCCCCTTGCCTTCTTCGACAGCTTTCCAGGCCGTACGCCCGGTGCGTTGGTCAATCGCCAGAAGTAAATCGTCGGCGTTAATGCGCAGTTGCCGGCGGAGATGAGCCATCTGTTCGGCGTTATAGCGATTACCGATGTTTCTCAGCTGCGGTTGGTTCTCCGCCCACACATCTCCGGTGGGACGAAAGGAGCCGGAAAAAATCTTGCCCGCGGCAACAATCGGGCCGCTCCCCGAGCCCGGATGTGCGGGCCGGCGAACCAGATTGGAGATGTATCCGGAGACGCTTCCCTTGGCAAAGCCCAAATCATTATCTTGGCTGGTCCACACCCGCCGAACTTGCCGCAAGTCCGAGACTAAGTTGCACCCATATCGGGGAGCGGTGTAATTTCCATTAGGCCCGTTGGTCGTGGGCCAAGGTTCTCCCGCAGGCTGATTGTTTTCCTCCCCGGCAAGCAACAATTTTCCTTGGCTAATCGCCACTAGAGCCGCCGAATGTTTCAGTACCTCACGCCGATCAAGGAATTTCCGCATATTGTTCTCCTCGGATTCATTGAACAAATCGCCAACGGAGGCAATTTAAGTCGAGTTAGGAAACTAGCTAAGCATAATAATCTACCAGAGCATTCCATATTGCAAATCACTTCTAGAAAATTTATCTTTCTTCTCACGAAATTAAATCTTTTCTATTTTCTTTGACCTCCCCTTAAGGAGATGTTTCGACAATTAATGCGAAAAGTAATCTTTCACGCTGATGACTTGGGTATGAGCAAAGCGGTAAATGAAGGAGTCTTCCAGGCTCACCGACAGGGCTTGGTAACCAGCACCTGTATTATGACGAATGGCCCTTCTTATGATGATGCAATCGTAAACATACTTCCTGAGTGTCCTGATATAGGCCTTGGATTGCATATCAATTTAACCGAAGGAAAATCGGATAACAACTACTCGTCTGTGTTATGGGACACTAATGGAAACTACCGCGGGAACTTTCTATATTTTTACCGTCATAGAAACAGCCCAACGCTTGCTCGGGAGGTCGAAAGTGAAATCCGCCACCAAATTGAAACTCTTCTTAGGTTGCGTCCCATCGATCATATAAATTCACATCATCATGTTCATGCTATTCCTTTTATATTTGAGATCGTTTGCAAGCTGGCAAAAGAATATCAAATTTCATTTGTTCGACTGCCCAAAGAATATTTTTATGTTGTCAAATCTCCGAGTCATATTTGGGCTTTTGCAAGACATTCAACTTATTTTCTAAAGCACTCTTTACTAAATAGATTAGCTCAAACAAATCAAATGATTGCCAAAACGTATGGTGTACAAACAAATAATGCATTGATTGGAATTCTATATACCGGACTCATGACAACCGAAACAATAATTCACGGATTAGAAGCAATCCCGGATGGAAAAGAAACAGTCGAAATATTAGTCCATCCTGCTTCAATTTTCGGAGAAAATACAAATCGTCGATTCAAAGAGCTGCAAGCATGCCTCGATCTTAATCTGTGTCATTCAATCACTAAGCAATCCTGGCAATTGGTAAATTACCAACAATTATCCTTAATTAGAGTAAATCCGTCAAAGGTGACTGCTTAGTTGAACAACAGTTAACCAATAGGAAAGAACATGTGCGGCATCTGTGGCGTCATTCATAATAATAACGATAAACAGTCCGGATATCAGAGGCTCGTCAAAAATATGGCTCAACTTCTGGTCCATCGAGGACCGGATGCCGAAGGGTATTATAATG
The DNA here is from genome assembly GCA_964588185.1 of uncultured Alcaligenaceae bacterium. Lineage (GTDB taxonomy): Bacteria > Planctomycetota > Planctomycetia > Gemmatales > Gemmataceae > CAZPPD01. The sequence goes on from CAZPPD010000294.1 coordinate 4,977, forward strand.
ACCAATTCTTTTCTTTCGGCCACCGGCGCTTGTCTATCATCGATTTGGAAAACGGCAAACAGCCTATGTTTTCCCAAGATGGCCAGTATGTTTTGGTATTCAATGGAGAGATATATAACTATGTAGAGCTTCGCAAGGAACTAATTCAAGCGGGCCGTTCTTTTCGCACTTCCTCGGATACCGAAGTATTGCTGCAATCGTACATCCATTGGGGCATTAAAGCCCTGGAAAAATTCAACGGCATGTTTGCTTTTGCTCTTATCAATCGCCAAACCGGGAACTGGATATTAGCCCGCGACCCCTTTGGAATCAAACCCCTTTACTACTGCGAAATTAAAGACCAATTGGTCTTTGCATCCGAAATAAAATCTATCCTTCTTCACCCGGAGATATCCCCGGATCTAAACTGGAACGGAATTCAGCAATACCTGACTCTTCAGTACTGCATTGGTTCGCAAACTCTATTCAAAGGGATCAAAAAAGTAGAACCCGGCTGTTTTGTCCAGGGGAACAGGGGAAAAGTCCAAAGGTTCGGCCGCTATTGGGATGCCAACTACCACATTGATGAGGAACATTCGGAGAAATGGTTCGCCGAAGAATTACGCGATCTGTTGGCCGATAGTGTTCGTTTACAATCGCGAAGCGATGTCCCTTTGGGGACCTACCTTTCCGGAGGAATTGACTCCAGTGTGATAACGGTCCTGGCCAATTACCAGGCCGAAAAACCTTTGACTGCCTATCACGGTTTCTTTGCAGAGTCTCCCTCCTACGATGAATCGCATCATGCCCGGCTGGTTGCAAATTATTCCTCTGCCGAATTGCAATTAGTAAACCCAACCGCCGAGGATTTTGTCCGAGATCTCCCCAAACTGATTTACGCCTTGGACGAACCGGTAGCCGGTCCGGGAGTTTTCCCGCAGTTTCGCGTCTCAAAATTAGCGAGCCAACAGGTCAAAGTGATTTTGGGAGGCCAAGGAGGAGATGAAATATTATGTGGCTATGCTCGCTACCTGATTGCTTATCTCGAACAAGCCCTCAAGGGATCCTTATTTGGAACATCGGATGAAGGCACTCACATTGTTACCCTGTCTTCGATCCTCCCAAATCTATCGACCTTGCAAAGCTACCAGCCACTGATGCAGCATTTTTGGAGGGATGGATTATTCGAACCCATGGACGCCCGCTATTTCCGCCTGATTGATCGCAGCCCGAACCTCATGCAGATGCTGAGTAAAGATGCTCAGGCGGCATTTAATCGCCAGGAAGTCTTTGGAGAATTTCAAAAAGCCTTCAATCATCCCAAGACGCTTTCCTACATCAACAAAATGACTCACTTCGACTTGAAGACCTTATTGCCGGCGTTGCTACAAGTAGAAGACCGAGCGAGTATGGCGGTCTCGGTTGAATCCCGGGTTCCCTTATTAGACACCCGAATTGTGGATCTCATCTGCCGCATGCCGCCACAAATAAAGTTTCGCGGCGGGGCCAACAAGCGCATCTTGCGGCAAGCGTGCAAAGAATTATTACCCAGTGAAATCTACCAGCGAAAGGACAAAATGGGATTCCCGGTACCGTTTTCCGAATGGTGCAAACGCCCACCTTTGCGGGATTTGTTACAAGATGTTCTTCTCGGGCAAAAATGTCGAGAGCGGGGATTATTCGACCAAAACATGGTCCGCAAACTAATGGTTTCTGAAGAACCATTTGGGCGAGAAGTTTGGGGCCTTCTGTGCTTGGAGTTGTGGCATCAGATTTTCCTGGATCAGAAAAGCTATCTCAGGAACATGGCTGCCTAAACATTACTCAGACACTCGCAGGTTCTCATTCGGCGGTCCCGGATCTGCAGGTGTCGGCTGCCCCGGTTCCATGTGAACTGGTTCCACCTCCTGCTTGAAATCATCCAACGAAACGATATTCAGAGTGAATCCGCGATCCTTAACATTGGAAACACCCCAGAAAAATGCCGTATATTTGCCGGCATGGGTAAAGAAGTGATGCTCC
>CAZPPD010000295.1:0-6928 GCA_964588185.1 uncultured Alcaligenaceae bacterium
GATTTCAAATCCGACTACGTGGCTCAATGTGATCCCAATGCCCCCATATGGAAAGCGTTCTAAGTCATGAAGAACGGCAAGTTGGGAAAAAGCCGAGTTCTCTATGATGCCAGCAAATTTGCCAAATCTCGACCGGGTCTCCCCGATGGTATGACCATCGATGCGAAAGGAAATCTATTCGCCACGGGGCCGGGAGGAGTTTATGTCTTTTCTCCGAAAGGAACGTTGCTTGGATGTATTTATACCGGACACCGGACAGCCAATTGCACCATTGGGGGCGAAGAGGGTCGGACCTTGTTTATGGCTACTGACGATTATGTAACCAGAATTCGGTTGAACACTATGGGCAAAGGATTCTAATTTTGGTAGCTGATTGCCTAAAATTAACCTAAGACGACCTTTTTTGAATTCTGGCAATAGCAAAATAGGTAGCTGAATTTGCCTAAATTCTGATGCAACAACGCGGCCCGGATTCTGGCAAATCTGCTACCACCTGTTATAGGAGACAACGTGGTCTTCCTCGAACCGGGTCGAACGAACTTCGACCTTTCCTTTCGGTTATTTGGCATTCATGTCCGGATTCATCCGGGTTTTTGGCTCCTCTCTGCTGTCTTTGGTTGGGCCATCTGCCAAGGATCGAACTTTATTCCCCTGATCTTTATCTGGATTGGCTGCACCTTCATTTCCATTCTCATCCACGAAATGGGACATGTTTTCATGGGCCAATTTTTTGGGACCTATGGAAATATTGTGCTGTATTGGTTGGGCGGAATAGCAATTGGCAGCAATGCCCTCTCCGACCGGAAGAAAAGAATTGCCGTTTCCTTTGCCGGCCCGCTGGCTGGTTTCCTGCTGCTGGGTGTTCTCCTGGCAATTTTGTTTGTGGCCAATCGCCCTTACTTTTTTCGCTATATTTGGTCGATGGGAGCACTGTTCGGTTTGAACCTAAACTTCGGAGATTTGGTAGTACCGGAAGTAATGCTTCCGTTTTATTTGGAGCGGGCCATACTGTTCTTGTTCCTGATGAACTTGTTCTGGGGGCTCCTCAATCTCCTTCCCGTTTTCCCCTTGGATGGCGGCCAGATCACCCGCGATTTTTTTGGCCTCATGATGCGGGGCCGGGGCGACCGGCCGGCTTTCACGATCTCCTTTCTGGTAGCGGCGTTTCTTGCTTTGCATAGCTTATTGGTGTGGATCCGGGATGATGGACTAATCCCGTTCCTTCCGATAGGCGGTCCTTTCGCCACACTGTTCTTCGGTTCCCTCGCCATGCAAAGCTTTACCCTCATGCAAAACCAATCCCCCCGAGATCCCTACGACCCTTGGCAAGGCCAAGGAAGACCTTGGGAGAGAAGGCGGTAGGAACTTTTGCGCCAACCGCGGAGCGGCGGAACTACTTAGCACGAAACGACTCGCGCAGCGAAGGCTAGGTAACCATCTTTTCCTGGTACGTCAGAGATTTAAGTAGCAGGAGATTTGCAAGGCGTGCAAACAATGGGAGATTCTCTCTTATACTTCCTACCTGAACTTTCCTTATCAGCATCGAACAATTTTTGTACGATGAAAGAAAATAAACTGCCGTAGATGAGGCTACCATGTCAAAAATCGTCCCTTTAGCTTGTTCGGCTATTGTTTTGGTTGCGTTCCTAAGCCCGCCGGGTTTTTCGACATGGTTTCTGTCCTCGCAATCAAAGAACCATTCCGAAAACAAGTCACTCACATCTCAGGAGGAGCTAAGAACCTTCCAGATATCTCCTGGCCTGCGTATAGAGTTGGTTGCTGCCGAACCACAGATCGAAAGCCCGGTCGCTATGGCTTTTGATGAAAACGGCAAACTATGGGTCGTCGAAATGCGCGACTATCCCAACGGACCACCCAAAGGAGAACCCCCTTTGGGTAGAATTCGTGTGTTGCAAGATCCCAATGCCGATGGCTACTACGAAACAAGTACCATTTTCGCGGAAAATCTGAACTTCGCCAATGGACTGCTGCCTTGGCAGGGCGGCGTCATCGTCACGGCAGCTCCGAACATCCTATTTCTGCAAGATGCCAACAGAGACGGAAAAGCTGATAAGCAGGTGGTTCTCTACGAAGGATTCGCGGAGCAAAATCCTCAGCTTCGGGTTAGTCATCCAAATCTCGGCATCGACAATTGGATTTATGTAGCAAACGGTCTCCGAGGAGGTTCCATCCTTCGTAAAGGTCAACCAAAATCCCAGGCGATCAACCTGCGAGGTAAGGATTTCCGTTTTGATTTGATTCACAATCGGCACGAAGCGATCACCGGCATGGGTCAGTTTGGCCTGACTTTTGATGATTGGGGAAACCGGTTTGTCTGCGATAACCGCCACCACCTCCGGCATATAGTCCTGGAGGATCGCTACCTCAAACAGAATCCCTATTTGGCAGCTCCCAAACTGATTCACGATCCCTCAGACTGTGAAGGCGGCATAGGAGGGTCCGGTGGTAAAATTTACCCATTGAGTAAGAATTGGACCACCTCCAATTTACATGCGGGAACCTTTACAGCCGCCTGCGGAGTTTTTATCTACCGAGGGGATTTGTTGCCGAAGAAGTACCAAGGTTGTGCCTTCACCTGCGACCCAACAGGTAACCTGGTCCATCGGGAAGTACTCCATCCACGAGGTGTAACATTCAATGCACTCCCCGGAGAAAAGAAAAAGGAGTTCATGGCTTCATCGCATGAATGGTTTCGCCCTGTTTTCTTGTCGCATGGTCCGGATGGTGCCCTCTACCTTATAGACATGTACCGGGCGGTCATCGAACACCCACAGTTCATGCCGCCGGAGTTGAAGAATCGCCCGGATCTCACCTGGGGAAGAAACAAAGGGAGAATCTGGCGAATCGTTCCGAAGAATCATTCGGAGGAACCGGTCCGACCGCAACTTGGCAAAGCAACGAGTAGAGAATTAGTTGCCTTGTTAGAGCACGCCAATCCTTGGTACCGAACTACTGCCCAGCGGCTACTTTTGGAAAAACAGGATAAGTCTGCTGTGAAGGCTCTTGAGAGATTATGTTTTCATTCGAAAACGCCACTTGCTAAGGTCCATGCTGCCTACTTGTTGAACAGCTACGAAGCTCTAGATATGCCTGTAATAGAAAAGCTCCTGTCGGATGAAAATTCAAATGTGAGGAAGCAAGCGATACTATTATGCGAGAGTAGGCTAACGACATCTCCAAAATTGCAAACCCTGGTCGCCGGCTTGAGTCAGGATGAAGACCCAAAGGTAAGATACCAAGTTGCCCTATCGCTTGGAGAATGCCAATCGAGTGCAAAGATAGCCGCTCTTGGCAGGATTGCTTTATCCTTTGCCAAGGATAACTGGATTCGGACCGCCGTGGCAGTTAGTGCAGGAAACCAGACGGGAAAGCTGATTGATTATTTGTTGGTAACCACCGGCGGAATTAAAAACATCGCTTCAACAGGCCAAGTTGCATTACTCAATGAACTTTGCCAAGTTGTCGGGAGTAGGCAAAACAAGAATGAAATTCGCGACCTTTTGGGGAAACACCTCAAGGGCAAAAACCTGGTCCTGGAGATGATCCTGGTGGATGGAGTTGCTCAAGGGTTAGCACGCCGAGGCACCTCCTTGAGCCGCTACCTCCAGCAAAATCTCCCGGAAGAGAAAAGGCTGCAAAAATCGATACAAAACGTTTTGGAAAGTGCCTCCAAACTAGCACTGGATGAAAACAAAGACTTTACTCGCAAATTAGCGATTCGATTAGTAGCCCACCTGCCTTTGGAGGATGCAAAAGAGGTTCTGCAGAAACTTAGGAAAGATCCAAAACAGTCCTTTCGCCTAAGAGCAATTCAGATACTCTCCAACTTCAATGATAAGGAAGTAGGTACTTTATTGCTGAAGGATTTAGACCGGAATTCCCTCCGCATGCGTCGAGAAGTGATTGCTGCCTTGTTACAAAGAACCAACCGCCTCCCCATCCTTTTTCGAGCGATTGAAGAAAGGAAAATCAATCCCAACGAAATCCCCCTTGCTCAAGTGCGGCAGCTCCTCAGGCATCGAAACAAGGAAATTCGAAATAAGGCTAGTAAGTTGTTGGTGAAAACCTTGCCCGCTGACCGGAAAAAGGTGCTCGCTCAGTATTCCGCTGCACTGAAGATTAAAGGAGATCCTCGGAAAGGGAAAGCCATTTTCAAAAAGAATTGTGCCATTTGTCATAAGATCGCCGGGATCGGTATGGATGTTGGGCCGGTCATCTCGGACACAAGGACAAAGACTCTTGCTGCTCTCCTAACGGACATCCTCAACCCAAATCAGGCCATTGATAACGACTACATGAGCTACGTCGTTAGTACGAAATCCGGAAAGGTGCTAACAGGTATCATCGCCAATGAAACATCCACCAGCTTAACGTTGAAACGCGCGGAAAACAAAACGGACCTGATTCTTCGCAAGGAGGTCGACCAAATCCTGTCCAGCGGAGTCTCGCTTATGCCTGAAGGTTTGGAAAAAAACATTTCCGTTCCAGAAATGGCCGATCTGCTTTCCTTCCTTAAGAATTGGCGATATCTGGAAGGCGACATTCCGGGGATAGGGGCAAAGTAGTTGGATTCCCAATCGTCCGCAATGGTATGCTTGCAGTTCCCCACTACGCCTCAAACAACTTTCGCAATGGATCTGGAAGGGCTTTCCAAGTTTCTGATAGGTCGCTTCCAGAGGTGTCGGCACATAAAATCCCGGCTGCAAAAACAAAGGCATCTCCGGAAGTTAATCGCCCACCTCGCAAAACTCCACATTAGCCACCCGGGGCGGACCGGCATCTTAGCTGGCTTGTGTAAGAGATTTCTCAGATGGGAAGGCAAAATCTTCCTCCTAAAAGCAAAATATTCTCCCGGCAACAATCCACTATTCAAATCATCCGAGAGTTTCGAAATCCATTGATGGTGAAAATGGTGAAACAAGCCTGCATCTACTTGAGTCCAGTTGTGAATCGGCATAACACAATCTTCCTTCCATCCTCAATCCGCCACCGAAAAATAAACCGCCGGTCCAACTACACTCCCCAATCGTTCGATCTCACTCACTGCCTCTTGGAATACCCCGGTAGGAGCAGAATGGGTCATGATAATGAGGGGGACCGAATTCTCCGACTCACTAATGGGCTCATGCTGGATGACCGAAGAGATGCTTATTTGATGATGGGCCAACACCCGTGCGACTTCGGAGAGTACCCCGGGTCGGTCTTCCACCAACAACCGCAGGCAGAAGCGGCTGGGCACAGTTGCCTTGGCTCGCAGAGTGATGTGGTTTTCTATCCCGGACCAGAGACGGAGCGTTTGGAAGGTTCGCTGGGCTCGGCCGACAGCCATGTCGATGATATCCGCTACGACAGCACTGGCAGTCGGCATTTGGCCGGCTCCTCGACCGTAGTACAAGGTGTCGCCCACGGCATCGCCGACAACCTGAATGGCATTGTAAGACCCTCGGACCTGAGCCAGAGGTGCCTGATCGCGTAAAAGGACTGGGGCGACATGCACCGCCAGCTGGTGGTTTTCCAGCCAGGCTTCAGCGAGCAATTTAATGGTGTACCCTAACTCTTTGGCATAGCCGACATCTGCTTGTTGGATGTGTGAAATGCCAACGCAATCAATCGACTCAAAGGGAACCGTCACCCCAAAGGCGATTTGGGTCAAGATAGCCAATTTGTGTGCCGCGTCGGTGCCGTCGACGTCAAACGTGGGATCCGCTTCCGCGTAGCCCTTTTCTTGGGCTTCGGCCAAAACATCTTCGTATCCCCGGCTCTTCTCCGTCATCTCGGTCAAAATATAATTGCTGGTACCGTTGAGGATCCCCAGAATGCCAGTGATCTGATTAGCGGTAAGATTCTGTGCCAAAGCCGCAATTATGGGCACCCCCCCGGCCACGCTGGCTTCAAAGGCGATGGCCCGTTCGTGTTTGCGTGCAGCATTAAATACTTCCTCGCCCTTAAGAGCCAGCAATGCCTTGTTCGCAGTAACCACATGCTTTCCCGCCGCAAGGGCCTTACATACGGTTTCACAAGCCCAATCGACTCCGCCGACGACTTCGACGGCAACTTGGACTTCGGGGTCCTGCAACACCTTTTCCAGGTCTGTGGTCACGATATCCCGGGGCAAATCGACCGCACGCGGTTTATTGGGATCTTTGACAACGACATGGCGAAGTTCCAATCGCTTGCGAGACCGTTCCGCGAGCCGGTCAGCGTGTTCCAGCAGTAAGCGAGCCACTCCACTGCCAACGGTTCCACAACCGATCAAGGCGATTCCATACGATTCCATAGAAGTATTCCGGTAAGAAACATAGAAAACCCGCTCGGGAAGATATCGGCGGGTTTGGTTTTTATTACTCTTTATTGGAATTCGGGAAAAAGCCTACTGTTCTGTCACCTTTGATTTTTCGGAAAAACAGGGGTCAGGTAGGTCACGTCCATTTAGTGCTGAGCATCCGCAAGGCCGCTCGGGCTAAATAGAACTGACCTACCTGACCCCTTTTCGACAGTGCCCCCTTTTCCGAGAGCTACCGCTTCCCTTTGCCCTGACGGGAATTGGCCTTCAATTCCGTCTCGATCCCTTGATCCCCTTGCTCTTCCATCCAGGCCACAAGTTGTTTTCGCATTTCGTCCCGAATGTCCGCATATTTGCGATCGTTCGCCAAATTATTTAGCTCATAGGGATCATTGAGGACATCATAGAATTCCACCTCTGGCCGCATCTTATATCCATTGACAAAGCGGGCAGCGTTCTTGTCCGTCTTGGCTTTTGCGACCCAGGAATGCCAGTAACCCCCGCTGTCTCTCCCGGCCATCAAAATATTTTTAAACGGGGCTTTGTGGTTGAGATTCCAAATATAGTGATACTTTTCGGAGCGAATCGAACGAATGGGATAATTCTTGGAGCCCTGGATAATTC
>CAZPPD010000296.1:0-6904 GCA_964588185.1 uncultured Alcaligenaceae bacterium
AACTTGTGCCCTTCGGACGCAAACTGTGGGCTTACCCTCTCGATTCTTATCCTTTCCAGTCCGGTATATGCTCATATAGGACGCCCCGAAACGGTTCCGACGGTGGATGGTGTCGGTCTTTCCGGATTTTGGTATCCGGGAAACCAAAAATCACCGGCGGTAATTCTCCTTCACGCTCTCGGGGAAGACTGCAGTAAACGCGAGTGGGTGCAACTTGCAGAGACCCTCAATAGTGCGGGATACGCAGTTCTGCGCTTTGATTTCCGGGGACACGGGGACAGCACCAAATTTAACCCCCAACTTTTTTATTCCCGCTTCCCCAATCATTTTGGTGCCAACAGCATGGCCAACGCCGGTCCCGAAGGGCCGTTGGACGTCAACAAATTTCCAAGCCGGTATCTACCCTATTTGGTAAATGACATTGCTGCTTGCCGGGCATTCTTGGAACAGGAACATGCCTTGGGACGGTGTAATGCCGGAGCGGTCCTCCTTATCGGAGCGGAAGAAGGAGCGGCCTTGGGTTCCATTTACTTGAAATCGGAATGGTTTCGATTCCGCTTCAAAGAACCGGGCATTGGCGTAGTGCCGGGGCCGGACTACAACAATCCCTCGGGCAAAGAAATCCTGGCTTCCATTTGGCTCAGTTTCTCTCACCAACTAAAAGCTCCCAAAGACCGGGCTACCTTCAAGACCAGCCCCATTCGGTTATTAAACTATCCCGCAGCAAAAGGGACACCAATGGTCTTCGTGGCCAATGGGGAGGATAGAACGGACAAATACATTGCCGTGGAATCCGAGAAAAAGTTGAAGAATAAATCCAACCAGCAATTCTTTGGTAAATTTCTGGTGGACAATGCCCAAAAATTGAAAGGCCGTGAACTCTTGCAACCGAACTTGGGTCTGGATAAGCAGATCGCTCGCTGGATCGAAAAAGTGGTTAATCATGCCCAGAAAAAAGGTGGGCTGGGTTGGGCCCAACGAGATTTTCGCATGGACACCTATGTGTGGGCGACAAGCCAAAATCAATTTCAACCAGCAAAACCCAAGAATGAATTGAACTTCCTATTTAGTTCCTACTCCCGGTTTATGCCTTAGGAAGAATTGCCGGGAATTAGCAAAACAAAAACAGGCCGCGTTGCTTCACACGCGGCCTGTTGAAATTTATCCGATCCTCGGATTAGTATTCCCATTTCAATCCGAAGTTCACCCCTTGAGCCCAGAATCCGGAATCACGGAAGACCAGAACCGGCCGGGCCGGCCCGTCACCCAAATTTCCGCCGTCAGCATTCTCGGATGGCAATTGGTTAGGATTCACTCCAAGGTCGATTTGTTGCCCCGGGCGAACCACACTGCTGACGTACAAGAAGTTGTAAGCGACATAAGCACTCAGGTGGTCGGTGATCTGGTATCCGAGTTTGAGAGAAACTTCGGGAATAACGGCAAATTCATCCCGCTGGACTCGGCCGATGTTGGATTGCTGGGCCAACAGTCCCCCCTGACGGACAACCTGAGGACGTTGCAGAGGAGTAAAGGTGGAGAAACCACTGATGTTGACGGTTTGTTGCATACTGCCCAGGCCGATTTTGGTGAGCAAACCGAAAATCCATCTTCCTTTGCGGCACTCAAAGTCGGCACCAATCTGGCCGCCGTAGAAACGGTTCCGGGTTCCAAAGGAATCCACGACACTGATGTTGTCTCCCGGGGAAACTCCAGCCAAAGGCGGCGGCAAGCCACCGCGAAGGAACGTGACCGATTCGCTGATGGTTAAATTCTCATTTAACTCGAGGAAGCGGAAACCGGCGAGCAAGTCAATCGAACACCAGCACCCACAATACCAAGGTTTGCGGAAGTTTGCTTCGATGCCCCAGAGTCGCGAATCACGAGACACGGTTACATTTCCGGCCAACAAGGTAGGAAAGGCAACCAACTGGGCATCCTGGATGCCATCATTCACATTGAAGAACGGTCGGAACAAGGAAGGCGATCCCATGGAAGCAAAGGAAACCGACTCGTTTTCCTCACCCAGGAAGAAGTAGGTGGTTTCGAATCCCAATTGGCGGCGAGGTCCACCAAAGCCGATAGTGAAGCGGCCGCCGGAGAAAATGGGGCTATCAAAAGAATTATCATCGACCAAAACCTGTGTGCCGATTTGCCCAATGCCGCCCGGGCGAAAAGTAGGAAAGAGGCTGGCCAAGGCTGCGGTTTCCGCGACGCCAAAGTTATTGGTAGTAACCAGGGGCGGAATGGTATCTTCCTGAATACCCCAGAGTAAATATTCACCACTGGCATAGAATCGAGGCAAAGCACAGCAATATCCCCATCCGGTACCCCAGCCGGAAAAACATCGGCTCCAGCAGGTTTCTTCACAGCAGCCGTCTTCGCAATATTCGCCTTCTTCCGTTCCCCAGTCCGGATCGACAATAGTCTCATAGCTGGGGCCGGATTTGGTCAGGATTCTACGCTTTAGTCTGCCCTTGAGGAATGGCCGTGGAAGCGGTCCAATCTCCACCTTCTCTACTTTTTCCCGTGGTCGCGGTGGGGGGAGTGGAGTTTCCTCTTCATCCAAATCCGGACCGCTGGGCATAGGCTGGGGAGAATCTTCTTGAGCCCGGAACGTCGGCAGCGGCGGTTGATTGACTGCCGACCGGAAAGAAGCCGGCCGAACGTTGGAATCAACGGAAATCTCCGGGACATTTACCGGCACTGGTTTGCCAATGCGAAAGAAACTGCCGCCCGAATTGTTGGGGGCGGGTTGGTAATTGCTTTTTGAAGTTGTGCTGGTGTTCTTGGCTCGCGCAGCCTTGGATCCGGCCGGTCGCCATTTTACCTTCAGCTCATCGGCGTTGGTAGTGGCAACCAGGCAACCCAGAAACAGGCCGAGACCACCCAGGAATAATCCTCTCATCTGTCTCACCTTCCGTGGCAGGATTCATCACTCTTGGGGCCTGTACCGAAAACATGGCACAGGTCTGCACCATATCCGGGAGCCACCTCCCGGAGCAAATCCATGGCTAGATCTTTTTTCCGGATGGTTCATCCTTGGTTTTGCTTATTCTTGGAGCTACCACAAACCATACGGAATCTGATTCTTCATTATTATTTCGGCTTAGAATGTGCGCTAACCTAATTATTTCACTTCGAGGTGTAACTTCATGATGGTGATTATCAAGAAAAACCCGCAAAGATGTTGTAACCACTAGAAATGGGATCGTTGTTCGGCATCCAGGGTGCCGGAATCTCAATGAACTAGTTTCCCCCCGCGGTATTTCCGGCTTAACCTTTATCGTCATTTTTTTCTGGAAACTCTACTTTTTTGCTGCAGAATCCAAAAAAATTTGTGCAATCCCATTCTTTAACATTTCCGGTCCAGATCCTTAAAGCCGTTCACCCAATTTAAATGCTAGACTTTGGAAACTAATTTTCTTCAGGAACGAACGGCTGAACTTTTCCCAATCCAGGCTCTTTAATATGGCTTCTCGGGAGTTGAAATAAATGATCAAAGCCAGGTGGAGCATTGGCGGGCAACCCTTATGGGTGATATTATTGCCCTTCTTCTTGTTTGTGGTTCACAGTCTTCTTTTTCGATCTTGGTTGATTGATGATGCAGGAATCTCCTTTGCCTATGCCCGCAACTTTGCTCACGGTCACGGACTGGTCGCTCAACCGGGAGTCGAACCGGTTGAAGGTTTTTCCAATCCCTTGTGGACGTTCCTGATTTCTCCGCTTTTTCTTTTCGCCCCAGCCGATCCGACCATTTGCATCAAAGTAATCAGTTGCGTTTTCGTGTTGGGTACCTTTGCGATTTTAGCCGGTATTACCCGGCAGCTTTTTGGTCCCTCTTGGTATGCAAAAGCAACCGCAGTCGCTGCCTCGCTGTTACTAGCGGTAAACACCAGCTTCGTGGTTTGGACCACATCTGGGCTGGAAAACCCGCTTTACGCTTTTTTGTGTGGGCTCTATTGCTTGCTGATCATTCGGTACGCCACCAATGCCGGTAAACGACCCAACCTGCTTGCGGTAGGTTCCGGTATATGTGCCGCCGCTTTAGCCCTGACTCGTCCGGATGGTCTGGTATTCCTGGCGGCGTTTCCCGGGATGCTTGCTATTCGGCTGCCCAATGATTGGCCGGAGTGGAAGACCACCGGCAAGCGCTTGGTTTTATTCTTGCTTTCAGGGCTTTTGCCATTGTCCGCCTATGCAATCTTCCGATTTGCCTACTTTGGGGATTTCTATCCCAATACCTACCACACCAAGGGAGGCCCATCCTTTCTCCACATGGTTGGTCTGATTTTTCTCACGAAGAATTATGTGGATAAAACCTACCTTTTATTCCACGGAATATTCTCCTGGCATGCCGGTTTAACATTGGCTCTGCTGTGTTTTGGGATTTCTTACCTATTCCTGGTCGGACGAAAAAAGTCCACAGTCATCTTCCTGCTGCCGCTCTTGGCCTGCACTTGGATTTCCTATTGCCTGCTCCCTTTCGATTGGATGGGGGAATACCGTTTCGCCACACCCTTTTTCCTCTTGTTGCCGCTGGTGCTTTTCTCTCTGCCGGCGGAGATCTTGCAGGCTTCTTCTCTGGTTCCCCGCCTGCAACATTATGTGTTCATCGTCTTGGCGGTGTTGGTGCTTAGCCAAGCAACAAAAGGCTATATTCCTCGGTCTATTCATTTTGCAAACAGGCCCACCGTTTCGTTTGCCGGAATTGCCCGGCGAATGGGGGCCCGTTTTAACCAATATGCAGACGAATTGGATTTGTCCGAGGCCACCTTTCTTACCCCGGATCTTGGCGGCTCTCTTTATTACTCCAAGCACCGGGTTTATGATCTTGCCGGTCTCTGCGACCGCAAGTTTGCCCAGTTCATTAAGGACGAAGACAAAGCTGCCCTTTGTGATTATGTCCTGGGGGAGATTCAACCAACGTTTATTCACATCCATGATTCCTGGTCGATCAAGTCGGGTTTCTTTCGAGACGAGCGTTTCCGAAAACTGTACGCCCCTATTCGGGAGGAAGTTTCCCATTGTGCAGAAGAGCGAGGAATTCATGGGATATACTCGGGAGACTATGTACTTCGCAGTGCCGTCTCTTCTCAGGAATCGCTTGAGCGATTGCGGAGGAAGATCAGAGACGAAAATCGGCTGGAGCAAGCAGGCAAGATAAAAATTAAGCCATTTCCCCGAGGGTAATCAAGAGGCTCCGGAACTAGTGGACTGCTGACATTCAGAATCTTCCCCGTTTTTGCTCGAAAGCTAAGTGCTTTCGAGAATCTAGCGAGCATCCTTCAGACCAACAGGTGGATCACAAACCCAAAATTCAGTGGACACTTTAAACTTTTCTCCCACCAAATTGATCTGGCCCTACTGAATTCCATATGGTATCACCCCCACCCTTCTCTGGGGGAAAAAGGATTATGGGTATGAAGCAGACCTTTTTACTACCGGTGCTTGCCGCAGCGAGTTTCCTGTTCTCGGGGTGTTTAGCCTTGGAAAATAGGATGGTCTATCATCCCACTCCTTCGCTGGATTTGAATTCCCCAACCCATCCACTGATAAAAGATGTGTATCTTCGGACAACAAACGGGGATAAAGTCCATGCTCGCTGGGTAGCTCATCCAAAAGCCAGAGGGGCGATTCTCTATTGCCATGGAAATGCCGGAAATTTGGAAGACCGGGTCACCCAGGTAAATAAACTCTGGAGTTCTCTCGAAGAATCCGTTCTGATCTTCGATTATCCGGGCTTTGGAAAAAGCAGCGGCACTCCATCCGAACGAGGTTGTTATGCAGCTGCAGATGCCGCCTATCAATGGCTTTTGGAAGAAAAGAACATTGATCCCAACAATGTGCTGATCATCGGCCAATCTCTCGGGGGCGGAGTCGCCACTGACTTGGCCAGTCGCCGCACCCACCGGGCGTTGGTGTTAATTCGGACTTTCACTTCCCTCCCGGATGTCGGGCAGCACATTGTTCCCTGGTTGCCAGTCCGGTGGATGTTGTACAACCAATTTGACAACATGAAAAAAATCGGGCGTTGTTCGGGTCCGATCTTCATTGCCCAAGCCGACCGGGATAAATTGATTCCATTCTCACACGGCAAGAAATTGTTTGGTGCCGCCCATTCACCCAAGAAATTTCATGTTCTGGAAGGATTGGGCCATAACAACCTGCCCACTGAATCCTTTTATAGAGAATTAAAAGTATTTATTGAAAAGGTTGGAAATTAATTCAAAATCCCCGCCTTCTCTGTGGATCATCCGCAATTTCCCTGCTGATATTTTTGCAATCTTAATACCCTTCCTTAATTTATTCTTCGTTCCGGTTTGCATTTTATGGTAGTTTAAGATGGGGTATTGTGGTAAGGCGATAGAAGTAAAGTTTTATCCGCCTTTCCCATCCAAACAGGGCCTGGAATCCAGGAACTTCAACTTGAGAATCACCATGGCTGATAGTTCGAAGGAAATAAACCAATTTATTGATCGAGCTCGGTCCGGTTCGACCACGGCGATCAAGCTCCTTATAGAATCGCTTAACCCGTCCGTTCTGAAGGCTATTCGCAGCCGCTTGAACCGGAAACTTCGAACTAAATTTGACAGCCAGGATTTTGCCCAAGATGTGTGGGCCTCTTTTTTCGCAAACAACTCCGAGGACATCGATTTCCAAACCAAGGAGGAGATTACCGCCTACCTCATCAAGATGGCCAAGCACAAAGTGATTGATGCGGTCCGCCAACGACTGAAAACCAAAAAATATAATCTCAACAAAGAAAGGCCATTGGAAACGGAGTCTTCCGGTGCCAAGGCAGAACCAGCTTCCTCCCAACCAAGCCCTAGCCAACTATTGATGACTAAAGAGGAATGGGATCAGTTAATGAAAGACCTGCCCCCTTTATACAGACAAGTTCTCG
>CAZPPD010000297.1:0-6880 GCA_964588185.1 uncultured Alcaligenaceae bacterium
CGGCCAGCCAGGACCGGCGTTAGTGTAGATTTTGGGATGAACGGTTACAAAGTTATCTATGCATAGAAAAAGAACCCCTTCGCCAAGGCGTTGGGAAATAGTATTCTTCAGACCCAAAATTATATCCGAACAAAGATCTTTTGCCGATACATCCAAAAACAGATGAGCCAGAAGACCAGGCCAATCATAACCGACTGAATCGCTGGTTCATAAATTGGCCCCCAGGAATCCAAATAGCCCCAAAATTGGAAAATGTCGGAACCAAAATGAGTCTTCAAGGTTCTTTCGGTCCAGGGCTTTAACAATTGCCCCAAGCAATAAATGGCGATGGAATTAACACCTACTACGATAAAGGGAAAAGTCCAAAACCGTATTTTCAGCATATCAATCAAGCCATATAGAGTCGATAAGATTAAACAACACCATCCCGTCGAAAATAATGTCCAAGAAGGCGTCCATATTTTTTTTACCAATGGGCATATACCCGTCCAATGCAAACTGAGTCCCAGAATAAAACCAATTGCCGATCCGCCTAACAAGAATAATAACTTGCTGCTAGCTGAGTTCTTGGAGCGTAACAATTCTCCTGCCATCAACCCAAAAATCATAGTAGCCAATGATGGTATAAAATTAATGGTTTGATAACCGTGCCTATTATAGAAAAAGGGTTCATTACGGGGGAATGCATTGAGAATTATAACATCAATATAGTGGCCCACATTACTGTTTTTGTGCCAGTGAGGATCAATTCCTTGCAAATGTTCCTGGGCCCAATCGGCTGATACACCGAGTGCAGAATTCCCTGTCTGCAAATCAATCCCATTGGTCGGAAATGTCCAAAACAAGATTCCGGTAAAAACCAACAAGGCAAAAGCAATAATTCCTTGAAATGCAAAAGACCTTCCCCACACCAAGAATAAAAAGGTATATCCCAAACCTATTTGGGTTAGGACATTCATCAAAGACCAATTGGTAGAATCCCGCCAGTTAGAAATTAGGAATATTCCCAAAACAATCAAAATGAGAGAACGGGTGATGGCGTGGAAAAGCATTTGCCCGTAGGATTGCCCCAGCCGTTGGCGTTTGGCATAGGAAAATGCCATCGCAACTCCGACCATAAACATAAAAGAAGGTTGAATCAGATCCCAATAACCACAGCCGGTCCATTCTACGTGGGTGAATTGATGCTTAACTTCTTTCCACACTTCTGAATCCGGATATACCTTCAACATATTCCCGGCCGTCTTCGCCAACCCAAATCCACCGAAAGCCAAGGTGATCATTATTAAACCACGGTAAACGTCCAGGGATAATAAACGCTGCTGTATAAAGCTTTTCTTCTTATCCCCGAGATCGTCCGACGAAGGTTTATCTTCTGGATTGTTGGATGAGTTATCGAAGGGTTGATCTTGAATCATTAGTGTATTCAACAATTGGTGACTTGGTATATATGAAGTTTCCTGGTAATTAAGAATCTGGAAAGGAGAATTATATCTCCTTTCCAATTGAGAATTCTATTATGAACCGATCTTTGCGACTGGAGGCAGGTTACCGACCATGCCGGCATTGGTGCGGCGGAGTTCTGCTATAGTAGAACGGCGCATTTGTAAAACGCGATCGACATATTCTATTTTCAACGCCAAGTTATTTAGTTCCTCTGGATCATTTTTCAGGTCATATAATTCTTCAATCTCCCCTTTTACCAAGGTGCGGATATATTTGTAGCGGCCTTGGACCAGGAACACCCACCAGGGAATCCCATTGAGATCTCGAACTTTCGGATTGGTTGGTACCTTGTTCGTGTCTTTACCATATTTCCGTCCGGTTAAGGTTAAAAGAACAGGGTGATCCCATTTGGCTTTCGGGTTTTCCAACAGTGGCGTTAAATCATGCCCGTGCATCTTCCAGGGCAGTTTTAACCCTGCCCAGCGGAAAAAGGTGGGAATCAAGTCTACTCCGCCAACTGGTGTTTCACACACGGTTCCTTTTTGGTCGCTTTCCGGCAGGCAAATGATCAAGGGACTTCTGAGATTTGCGTCGTAAGGAGCAAGCTTGGTGCGAAATCCATGTTGCCCCCAGGCAAAACCTTGGTCGGAGGTAAACACGATGATGGTATTCTCCAACTGCCCGGATTCTTCCAAAGCGGCCATAATCCGGCCAACTCCTTCATCTATTGCCAGCACACCTTGATGATACTGACGAACCCACGCAGTCAGGGTATTGCCGTGCAGTCCCCTTGTGTTAACCGTTAAGGCTTTGAAACCGCGGCCACGCATCACCGGTTGTCCATTTGGACCTTTCATCCAGTAATTAATCTTTTGCATGTAAGCCGGTTTGCCGGACCGGGGAGGATAAATATCTTTGGGAGTTGGGACTGTTATATCAGGATATGCTTCTTGATGGCGTTTGGCAGGAGTAAATGGGCCATGGACCGCGCCATAGCAGACCCAAAGATACCAGGGTTTCTTCTTATCCCGATGCTTACCTTTAATGAACTCTACCGCCCACTTCGTGTAATTATCGGTTGAGTAGCCCTTAATTAACTTTGGTTTTTTTCCATTAATTTCGATTAACTGATCCTTGTAATAGTTCCCGGCGTTCTTTGGATAGCGGGGCCGATTCCAGACCATCTGGAAATCCCAATCCCGGCCAAAACCATTATCCACACCGGTATGCCATTTTCCAATCATGGCCGTGAAGTATCCTTGTTGGCGGAAAACGCTGGGCCAAAATGGGCATTGTTTCGGGTCGTAATCACTGCCGGGATACCGACCCACCATTCTCATCGAGTTCACACCATAGGGATGGTGACCGGTTAGCAAAGCTGCCCGCGACGGCATGCACCAGGTCCCAATGTAGGCATAACGGAAGCGAACTCCCCGCTTGGCCAGGGCATCGATGTTTGGTGTCCTGGCCCATTGATAAGCCTCCTGGTAACAACTCACCGTTCGATGGGAATGATCATCGGTGTAAACAAAAAGGATATTGGGTCGCTGTTTTGCTTTTCCCCCTGCCAAACAGCGTGTTTCTGAGCCTGTTAGGAATCCAACGACAAGAAATGTAAAAATATAAATCCGAATCATATCTTTCCCCATTCTTTGAATGTTTGCTGAATTTCCTCATACTAAGCCACTAGCTTTGCATTTGCGAATGCAAATTGGAATTGGATGATTTTAGGGACAAAGCCGCGTCGTGGTTCCTTTTCCGTCTGACCGTGTAACTTCTGGCAGCCAGAAAAAGTAGGCAACAAAGGAATGAAAGAAGGGTTATCGGCGGCAAATAACCCGGCCAGTCCAAGGGAGTAAACCAGCCCTCGTAACCGATGAGAAAGACATGAACTCCCGTTAACAACAATATCCCTCTGCCAAACCAGCGAAAGGGATTATGGTAGCTGGCGGCATCCGGAGGAGGTCCATGGATCGTGGCAATAAAAAGCCAGGTCATGAATCCCGCTGCAAATAAGCCCACCATAAAGGACAACTCTATTTGCCAGGTAAGCCAGCCATTTGCTTGGTAGAACTTTTGGAAATAGGTGGGATTCAAGATCAACAAGGAAGCAATAAGGTGAAAGGAGCCGAAAACAAAGCCAATGATTCCCGTCCGGGCACGAGCCGGCCAGTCTTTTTGAAAAGGAGCCAAGCCGATAAGAATCACGCCTGCCCAAGAAATGGCTTTGTTGAAGATGTAGAGGGGAAGTTGTTGTGGACTGACGCCTTTAAAAATCAGGTACCGCAATATTGCATAACCCAGGCAACCCACTAAAACGGCGGTACTCAAAGCATATTTTCGCATAGAACCAATTGCAATTTAGGACACTTATCATTTTCAAAGGCTTCCACCCTTACGAAAAGATAACCATTATCGGCTAACCGCGCGAAAACCAAACTTCACAAGTTCGTTTTTTTCGGCTTCCCCCAAACTCCAGGGAATTCAATAAGAAACCAAAACGGGATCATTTTCCAATTAAAAATCCCACTGCATTCCTGCGGAGAAAATCGTGGATTTCTTCGGTATGGGTGTAGTAACCTCGATCCTCTGAAGCGATACTGCAAATTCCGAGAAGATTTCCGTGGCGATCAATCAAAGGCCCTCCGGACCTTCCACGGATTGGCCGCTCATTAATCTCCCAGTAGTTTCCGGGTGATTTTCGTACTCCTTTCTTGCGGACCAATATTTTGCGATTTACCTTTTCCAACTGGGCGAATGGCGGAGTACCATTCCCGCAACCAATGGAAAGGAAGGAGAAGGACTTCCCTTTTGGGATTTTACTGGGCGGGCAAACTTTCAGCATAGAAGGCGGTTTGACAACCGTCTTCAGTTGAACCAGGGCTAAATCAGTATCTTTAATTCTCGAACGGGCGATCACTCTGGCGTCCCGGAGGAATAGATGAGCGGCCCGAGGGAATTTCTGTTGGGAAAACATTCGGATCAACAACCTTTTGCCTTCCGGGACTACATGGTCCGCTGTGAGGATATAAACATAAGGTCCTTTTTGCCCGATAATCGCCCCGCTCCCGTCTACATTTTTGCCCTGGTCGTGGATTTGGACCGTGGCGGTGATGGCACTGAGCTGGATGTCCTTCGGGAAATCCTCAACCAAAGGAATTTGGCCGGGCACAATCGCCAAAATGGGCAACAAGAACATTTCAATCTCCGCAATGAGTTTCATTTATTCGTGGATCATCATTAACTGTTCCCCGCTTTTTTAGAAGACAGGAGATAAAAAGAAAGCTGCCCAAGAATCACGGGCAGCTCTATTCGTTTTCGTTAATCCAATTCCTGGGGATTTGAATTACTACTCTTGGTCAATGTAATCCGTTTCCAAATCGGTCACATCCGTGCCTAATGGGTCATCGCTTTCCGTATCAGCGTAATCTTGGCTCAATGCAGCAGAGGCAAATTCCAATCCGGTGCCGCCAAGACCATTCTCGAGGAAGAGGTTTTCTTCTTCAATAACTCCTTCCGAGTCGGCGTCGATTTCGATACCGAAGCCGGCGTTGGCGATGAAGTCATTGAATTTGATGGTGGTATCATCGGCATTGATCAGGGTCAAACCATTGCCCCCGTTCATGACCAAATCATTAAACAGAACTTCAGTAGCCAAGGTGTCTTGCAGGAAGATACCGTCAACACCATTGCCAAAGGAATCGTCCCACTTGATGATGTTGCCTTCGGCGGTGGAGGAAGTGGTTTTGCCGTTGCTGTCTGTTGCCGTCACCGAACCGATAACGGTGATGCCGTCCAAACCATTCAGAGAATTATCGTTATTGCGGATGACATTGTAGCTGGAGTCGAACAGAGTGATCCCACTCCCCAAACCTTCTTCCAAACCGCTGGTAACTTCTTCCCGGGTGAAGGTCAGATCGGAAACAGCGCCGCTGCCGGACAGCCAAACTACGACGGAGTGAACATTAGCATCCCCAATGGTAACTTCTTGAGCTTGGTTGTCGCCGGCAGGAGTCACATCGGTTTCGCTGATCAGATTTCCATATTTGTCAAAGGTCTTTACTTTGGCGGATTCACTCAGATCAATGTCGAGCAAGGTCAAGGAATCTAGGGTTACGCCGCTGATGAAATCAAATTTCAAGTCGCCACCGGAAGCGTTGTCATCCGGGTTGGTGGTAACTCCATCTTCGGAAATGATCAGAGCATTGCCTTGGTCGGCAAAAGCTAAATCAGTATCACCGCCGGTAGGGTTGTTGGTATCAAAAATCATGGCATCGCCGGACCCACCGATTGCTTCGACATTGATGATACCGAAGCCGGCCAGTTCTGAAGTGAGAACGTCGCCGGCATTGAACGCGGTACTATTTGCCTTGGCATCAAAGTTAACCGTCGTGGTTACATTTTCTATTGTGGGAGAACCGTTGCGATAGCTGGCGTTCCGCAAGATGAAGTTATTGTCCGAATCGGTAAGAAGAATACCGTCTTGGAAGTTTTCATAAACTTCGTTGTGGAGAACAGTAATGTTGCTGGAAAGTTCCACAAAAATACCGGTTTGGTTGAAGGAAATATCATTGGCACTCACCAAAGAATAATCCGTTTCTTCAACCAAAATGCCGGTAGCGGTGAAATCTCCATCAAAATCGTTGTTGGTCACGGTGTTCCAGCGAACGTGAGCGATAGCCCCGTCGCCAACCTCAATCCCGTTTTGGACCACTACATTGGTGAAGCCTTCACCGGTAACGTTGTTGCCGTAAACTAAAGCAGCAGAGCCGTCGCCTTCAACGAGGATCCCGGATTTCAAGTAATTAGAAACATCGTTGTTGATGATTAAAGCGAATCCGGTAGTGAGAGTGTTGCCTGCCGTATCCGCGTCTCCAACTCGTATACCTTTCCCCTCAAGACTAAGGCTGCCATTGAACATGCCGGTAACGGAATTGTCCCGAATTGTTACCGAAGCATTATTTTCCACATTGATGCCGGCCAGAATCGTTCCGGCGGCGTTGCCGTTGCCGTCAACATTGAAGTTTTTGAAGAAGGCAAATTTAACTCCATCGAAGTTCACGATAGGACCGTTCAAACCGGCTGGAGCAACAATATCAACGTTGTCTCCTTTCCCAATGAGTCGCAAACCGGTTTTGCTGCTGGGGACATTAGGAGCTTCGGAATAAGTACCATCATATACCCGGATAACATCCCAGGTGCCGGCAGCATCAATTGCTTCTTGGATGGTGGTGAAGTCTGCGTTTGGTTTCTGAGCGCCGTCGTCGTCGACAGTAAAGACGGCAGGAACTGCCCTTTCTTCCAGAATTTCAAGCATCGGTTTAGTAGAACGTTTTCGAACTGGAGCGTGGAGCATTGGAATCCCTTTCGAGTTAAAAATATAAGATAGAGTAGAGGCAATCCAACAAAAAAGAAAAATACAAAACCCCATAAG
>CAZPPD010000298.1:0-6879 GCA_964588185.1 uncultured Alcaligenaceae bacterium
GTTGCCGTTTTGCGTTTGGCGCCGACGACCTCATCGAGCCAAACAAAACCCATCACCATCTAAGCCGACAACATTACCACTTGGCATGAGCGGGGGCAACAGACGTTCCTACTCAAAGGCAAGGTGTGGATTGAGCAGGATTTGATTAACCTCCGCTTCGACCAGGGGGTTATCTGGTTTGACAACAACCAACGGAAGAAGACCGGGATCTATCACCTGCTGATCTACGCAGAAGGCAATGTTTACGCGGAAGCCGGTGCCAAGAACACCAAGGGAAAGAATGCTCTCCTGGAACTCAAGACGCAAGCCCGGTCCGGAGCGGTGAAGTTTAAGCCAGCCAGTGGAGTAATCCTCAAGTCCTTCTCTACTCAGGATCCGCTTTACCAGCGCGGTCTAAAAGAACTAATCTCCGTAAATTCCAGCTCCATCGGGTTTGCCCCCTTGCCAATTACCGGAAATAATGAGGCCGACCCAAATTCCCAAAATCAGGTAGTTCCGGCAAACCAATTCTCCACTGATGGCAACAACAAGAATCCTTTGCAACTAACCGGTGGACAGCCGCCGATTCCCGAGATTCCGGGAAATGCCCAGATTCCTATTCCACAACCACCGGGTGCCCCGCCGCCAGATTTACAAGTACCGAATCAAGGCATGGTGGTTCCGCCGGCACCACCGCATCCGCCCGAGCGGACCATCACCATCAGCCCGCGGTCATCGTTTCAAGGGATTCAGTTTCAGAATTTTCCCAACACAACCACCGGCGAAACCGCAATTGTCTTTAGCAGCGGCATTATTCTGAATGTGACCAATGCCGATGGCAAAGGCGGAGTGCTGGACATTGAGGCGGACCGGTTGGTGTTTTGGACCACGGGCAATACCGAGGAGATCATTCAGGATCTGAGATCCTCCAAGGGTCAGAAACACCGCTCGCTGGAATTTTACATGTCCGGCAATGTTGAGATTCGCACCAAGAATGAGAAGGAATCGCGGTTGCTGCGGGCCGATGAGGTTTACTACGACGTCAACCGCCATGTTGCCGTGGCGTCGCATGCCGACCTGGAATTCGAGGATCCGCGTATCTCACGCCCATTGCATTTGATTGCCGACGAGTTGTTCCAGATTAACCAAAATCTTTTTGAGGCGGACGAAGCTCAAGTCAATGCTTCGGAGTTGCCCTATGATCCGGGGTTAAGCCTTACCGTTCGCAATGCAACTTTGGAGACCAAGCAGATCATCCGGAAAACCATTTTTGGAAATCCCATCATTGACCGAAACACCGGTCAGCCGGTGCAAGATGTACAGCGGTATTTCCGAGGCCGAAATGTCTTTGTCTGGCTGGAAGATATTCCGGTCTTCTACTTTCCCTTCGTCCAAGGCGACGCTGAAGACCCCTTGGGACCGTTGGAGAATCTGGGATTTAGTTTTAACCAAATCTTTGGGTTCCAGGTTTACACCACATGGGATGTTTATGACCTGATTGGGGTGACGGCTGCACCGGGCACCCGGTGGCACTTGATGGTCGATGGTCTTACCGACCGCGGCCCTGCGTTGGGAACAGAATATTCTACCCAGGGAATCGATCTTTTCGGCATTCCCAACCGCTACACCGGATCGATCCGGGCTTGGGGACTATATGACGGCGGCTTTGACGTCATCGGCGGCGGCCGTGGAACGCGGATTTTGGTTTCCAACGATCCCTTTGTGCGGGTTCCCATTCAGAACCCGGAATGGCGGGGACGCTTCCAGGGAAGGTTGAATGTTCAGGACCTCCCCTATGGTTTTACTGTGCAAACGCAGGTAGCGGCGATTTCGGATTTGAACTTTTTGGAACAGTACTTCTATCGCGAATGGCACAACGAACCGAATCAAGAGACCTTCTTCTATGCCAAACAACAGCAAGGAAACTGGGCTTGGACCGGGATTGTGGAACCGCGGATTCGCCGCTGGATTACCGAAACCGAGCGATTGCCGGAGTTCCAGGGACACCTGATCGGCCTGAAGTTCTTTGACCTCTTTACCTATAACCTAAGAGCGAGTGCCGGCTACAACGAACTGGAGGTGACGGAGGAACCTGCTTTTGCTTTTGCCCCGACGGATTTTGATGCCGAAACCGGGCGGTTCGATCTCTTCCAGGAAATCAGTGCACCGTTTGCCGCCGGACCATTCAAGTTGATCCCGTATGCCAAGTTGGATCTGGCCTATTACACCGAAGATGTGACCGGCAATGATCGCGGCCGGGTTTATGGCGGCGGTGGGTTGCGAGCGAGTATTCCTTTTTCGCGGCTCTACCCGGATGCTTACAGCGAATTCTTTAACCTGAATGGGATTTATCACAAGATCGTATTCACGGGGAATTATTACCAGGCGTTCAGCGATACGGCTTTCACTCAGTACCCGCAGCTCGACCGGTTTAATGATGACACCAGCGACCAGGCTTTGCGGAATATCCGGCCGAACTATGAACGGCTCTATCCGGATATATTTCCCGTGTTGCTTTCCGACCGATTTGATCCGCAGCGTTATGCCATTCGCGATCTTATTTTCAGCAACATTGATACGCTGGATGACATTGAGGTAATTCAACTGGGAGTTCGGCAACGTTGGCAAACCAAACGCGGCTTTCCCGGACGCGAACATATCATCGACTGGATGACCTTGAATCTGACCGGCTCCATTTTCCCCAGACAAGATCGGGATAATTTCGGCAACGCCTTGGCTTTTCTTCGCTACGACTGGACTTGGAACATTGGGGATCGGACGTCGCTGGTGAGTACCGGTTGGTTTGATCCGATCGAAACCGGGGCGCGGGCTTATGAGATAGGCGCCTATCAGAACCGGCCCGACAATTCCTATTTCTACCTGGGCTATCGCCAGATTGATCCCTTGGAGAGCAAGTCGGTGATTGGGTCCTTAACCTATGTTTTCAGCCGCAAATATTCCATGACGGTTTCGGCCAACTACGATTTCGGCATCCAAAATCAAGTGACCACCTTTCTCCTGTCCCGCAATGGCAAAGACCTGCGGGTTAGTCTCGGTGTGAACTATAACTCGATTCTGAACAACTGGGGCTTGTTGGTGGAGATCGTTCCGAATCTGGCTCCTTCCCTCATCCGGTCGCCGGGAACAACCGGGTTGCTTGGAAATACCGGAATTGGAAGTCGTTAATTACTTCTGCGAAAGAATATGAAACTGACTGAGCACTTGGAAGGCAGTTCGTGTCTTGCGAGCTGGGGACAGGCATGCGGAGATGGATTTATCTTTTCGGTGTAATGGGCCTATTTCTGTTTCACCTAGTGGTGGCAGGATTGGCACCGCCCTTGCCCGATGAACTTTATTATTGGTGCTGGTCTCAAGAACTCCAATTAAGCTATTACGATCATCCGCCCCTAACCGCCTATCTAATCCGACTAGCCACAGAACTATTTGGAAAATCGGTCTTTGCCATCCGGTTTCCGGCTTGTCTGTGTAATTTTGGAACCCTTTTACTTTTGGGATGGTTAACACGTCCACCCGCGTTGCTGTTTTGGATGTTGTTCACCCCAGTTTATTTACTGGGGGGTATGTTAATGACTCCGGATTCCCCCCTTTTGTTCTTTTGGACAGCTTACCTGGTGTTGCTGGCTGTTCTTCAAGAACGCCTCGGCAAGGACAGTGGCGGGAGCAACTGGCTTCTTTGGATAGTGGGTGGATTGCTTTTGGGATTGGGAATTTTGAGCAAATATTCAATGGGATTGGCTCCAATTGCGGCTTTAATGAGCTTTGCAGGGTTTCGAAAGTGGACAAGATGGGTAAGTGGTTTTGTTTTACACCTGGTTGTCGCTTTTATTGTCAGCCTACCAATTCTTTGTCACAACGTATCGCATGATTTCACACCTCTCGCGTTTCAATGGCACCATGCAATGCATCAAAGCCAGCCGACCATTCGGCACTTTCCAGAGTTCCTATGCGGCCAATATGTTATTGCCGGATTTTTGCCCTTGGCAATTCTGCCCTGGCTTATTATGAAACG
Source organism: uncultured Alcaligenaceae bacterium (assembly GCA_964588185.1). GTDB lineage: Bacteria > Planctomycetota > Planctomycetia > Gemmatales > Gemmataceae > CAZPPD01. The sequence goes on from CAZPPD010000298.1 coordinate 4,010, forward strand.
CCATCAGTTGTGGGAAGTACCCCACCTGCGGACTTGCTGGTTTCTGTTTTTACTTCCGGTGGTGTTTTTTCTTTATAGAGCCTTTCGGGGACGGTTAGAGGTAAATTGGCCTTTGGTTTGTTACCCTGCCTTTTGGCCTTTAGCAGCCAATGCACTCCACCATATGTGGGCCAATCGCACCTGGACTCGTTGGTTGACTGTAACTTCTTTTGCCGGACCAATTGCTTTTTCCTTGGTAATTATTTGGCATGCTATTTCGCCCATGGAAATTATTCAGCCAAAATTAGATCGCATCTCCCGTTGGCGGGATTGGCACCTTTTGAGCCAACGAATAGCGGCAGATGTAAAGATGAGAAAGAAGGTACCGGTTCTAACGGAAAGATACCAACTGACCTCATACTTACGATTTCAAGGTATACCGGCGAAGCAGATTCCTGGTGTGTACCGGGCCAGCTTTTTTACCCAGACTCCGGCGGAATGGTATGCCTATAAACAGTTCTACTTCGTGGCGGAGCGTCCAATTGACGGAGCGAAAATAATTCGCTTTAAGCGACCGGCTCCGGTCCTGTCCGTTTTTCCCTTAATCACGAGAGGGTACCTGAATAAGACTAATTTTCTGCTGCATTATTTTGAGAAAGACTGACGGGCTTCGAATTAGGTGGGGTGAAAAAGTTTTCCCCTAAGTTCTCACAACTCTCCACACTTTTTCCAGCTTTTCCAATTAAATTCCGGAACAGGTATTTTTCATTTGAGAAGATTCATGAACGGAACAAAGCCAACTTCGATTGAGGAGAAATCGCTCTCCTTTGATAAACCGGAAAAATCTGGAACTCGGAAGAGACCCCCTGTCTTCCGTGCCTTAGGCCAGGACGAACCGCCCGATCAAATTGTAATTGATGGGCAAACATATGAGCTGGAGAAGATTCTAAAACATGATTCCTGGGCAGCGACGGCAATTTATAACCGTCCCGGGGAAACCATTATCTGCAAATTCAATCGCCGCCAACCCGTCTTTTTCATTCCCATGGGCTGGTTGGGTAATCTGTTGGCGCAGCGGGAATCCGCCATGTACACCCGCTTGGCGGATTTGGCGAATGTTCCCCCGTTACTTGGAAAAGTGTATGTGGATGGAAAATGGCATTCAAATGCCGTGGCTCATGTTTATGTTCCCGGGCATACCTTGGGATTGCATGAGAAAGTAAACAATCACTTCTTTCCCAAGCTTCAAGAACTCCTGGCAGAGATTCACAAGCGGGATATTGCTTATGTGGATCTGCATAAGCGAGAAAATATTTTGGTTGGGGATGATGGGGAGCCGTATTTATTTGATTTCCAGATTAGTTTTTACTTGCCGAAGCGACTTGGGGCGTTTGCCATATTCCGAAAATTACTGCACCTTTTGCAACAAAGTGATGACTATCACGTCTACAAACATTTTGCCCGGGTAAGACCGGATCAATGCGGGTTTACCTTGGATGAAGTATCAAAACTCCGTCCCTGGTGGATTCGAGTTCATCGAATAATCGGCGTTCCCCTGCGAAACCTGCGGAGGCGGTTGTTGGTGTTGCTGGGAATTCGATCGGGATTGGGCCAGGTTACCAGCGAGCAGTTTTTGGAAGAAGGGTTGCGTTCCGAACAAGATAGATCTTCCAAAACGGCTGCATAACCCGGATTATTTTATCTAGACTTTTCGTATTTATATTTTTTGAACCAATCGTGGTAAATATTTTCCAACTTCTTAACAAACGCCAGAGATAACGAATCCTGCCAGGTTCCGACCCCACCATGAGTAATATGGTTCCTATGAAATAAGGTTTCCGGATCATAAGATTCTTTGCTCCAGTTGCTCCCCTTATCCGTCAATGCGGCTAACCTTTGGTTGATTTCCACCGGATCGATAGAATCGACCTCAAGACAATCTGCCAAATTCCTGATAATACGGATTGGATCTTGGATCATATCTTCGTAGCGCATTATATAGTGAGCTTTTTGTTTCCATTGATAATCGTTCTCGATTATGTGTTTGGCAGTTGCCAAGGTTGGCAGGGTTTGGAATTTACGAAGCCGACTTGCCAATGCATCGCGCAGATCCCGATAGGAATATATGATCCGCCAAGCCTTATTAGCTATTGCCGGCTGGTAATCGTGGACTTTTAGGAGAAGGGTGGATTTTTTGGGGATTTGCAGCCAATCATCAATCCAACCGCAACCCAGATCGGGTTCACTTTGCAATAATATTAGTCGAGCGGCATTATATAACCAAGTGCTGCCGGACCGGGGCATTCCCGCACTTAGAATGATCCTTGATTTTTTAGTTGTATTACGAAAATCAAAGTGAAATATATAGGATCGAATTCCGGATGTAATTATATTTCTAAGGTTCACTGGATAATTGGTCTTGGTAATCTACGAAATCTTCGCAGTTGAATGAAAAATCATTATAAAACATATATGTGATTCCAGAATGGATATGGCCCTCGGAAACCCCGGCAAAGTGATCTCCAATAACAATATCCATCTTTCCATCCCCATTCCAATCGCCAGTATTCCAACAGTTGCCAAATTTTCCGGGAATGCGGGTATCGGGGACGAATATGCGGTAGGCATTACTTTCCACATCAATCATTTGCGGCAAATTCGGACCGCCCTTCATTAACCAGACTCGCCCGCGATACTGTAATTTTCCGCCAATTTTCTCCATGTAGTAAGGATCGCTGATAAGGAGATCCGTATATCCATCCCCAGTGATATCCGCCCCGCGATCCATGGCCGGTTGGCCGAGAAATCCTTCCCGGGATCCATAATAAATCACATCCGCCCGGGCAAAGTCCATTTCCTAGGGAAATTGCTTTCGGCCATAAAAAATTCCT
>CAZPPD010000299.1:0-6870 GCA_964588185.1 uncultured Alcaligenaceae bacterium
GATGAGATAGCCCGGGAGCGTTTGCCGGCGGAGGAGTTCCCTGCAAGGGGAATGGCCCTTGGCCCGGTGGGGTTGGTGGCAAGGGGCCTTGTCCTTGGCTCGGTGGGGCAGCTTGCTGAGGAAATGGTCCGGTTGGTAGTGGTTGGGGAGCCCCTTGAGGTCGAAACGCAGTGTTTGGGGCGGGTGCGGGATTCATGGGCGGAGGACTTTCCGGGGTGGAATCCTCCTCCATGAGAGCCACGGGCTGGTTTGCCGAGTTTCGCTCAATCCGAGGAACAACCAGAATGTTCTGGCAAATAGGACACCGCACTTTTTTGCCGGCGAGGTGTTCCTTAATTTTCAATGTGCGGCCGCACTGGCATTTAAGGGGGATTAGCATAGAAGTACTCTCAGATAAGGCGCTGAAAGTTCCCAACGACAGGTAAGGGAATCACCCTTGTAGATGGCATTTTAAATTAAAAGAAAGGATACCAGTATTTCTTTTTGGCTGCCATGCAAAGGCAGGAAAAAAATAATGCTACAAAACCTTCCCCTGCCCGCCTCAACGATTGTCACGAAAGCTGCCTAAACACCCACCTTGACCAATGGACCTGCCCGGCGGCATAATGCTTTAGACCAGGTTGCAGAAAATCTGGCGAGCCGCCGCACTCCTTTGAAATCCAAAATAATCCAAAATCCAAAGCGGTTTCGAGACACTCCATTAAAAGCCAAAATCATGATCACAATTCGCGGCTGGTGGTTTTTATTGATCGTCCTTTTCCTGGTTACGATCACTCTGCTTACCAGTTCGCTTTCCGTAGGTATGGTTTCTCTAACCTTACTTTGCTGGATGTTGGGGGCACTGTTCCATTTCGCTTGTCGATCCTATCTGCCGTATAAGGGAATCAAGTTTGAACGAGAAATCAGCGACGACGTTTCCGAAGTAACAACCCTCTGGGTGGGCCGTTCGTACGATGTTCGCATCCGTGTTCACTGCAATTCCCTCTTGCCAACCAGCTATGTGCAAATTTCCGATCGGGTTCCGCCGGGAGCAGAGATTGTCAGCGGCCAAAGTTATGTGGAAGGATACTTGTCTGCCCAATCTCCCATGGAAATTCGCTACCGCATCCATTGCCCGCATATTGGTGTGTTGCGATTTGAAGGAATCAAAGTCCAATTTAGCGATCTACAAGGTTTGTTTTACCTTTCGCGGTTTATCCGCATGCCCAGGGAATTTCGCGTCCTCCCGGCCTTCGCCGATGCTCGCGGCAATGTTCCGGTCGTTAAGGAATACAACCTGCTCCCCTTGGCCGGAAGCCATCGTTATCGTTTGGCCGGGTCGGGAAGTGAGTTGTTGGATTTACGGGATTACATGCCGGGCGACCCACCCAAAACGATTGCCTGGAAGGTTTCCGCCCGGCGCGATCGCTTAATCACTAAGGTTTTCGAAAGTGAAGTCCCAATTCGGTGTGTGTTGTTCGTGGATGTTTCCCAATCCGTCCGTGTCGGTCCGCAAGGGAATAATGCTTTGGCTCGCGAAGTTGAGATTGCTTCGGCATTGGCCCAAGCGGCTGCCGGCAACCGGGATTTGCCGGGCCTGTGCCTGTTCGACGAAAATGGGGTGAGTAAATACCTGCTGCCGGCTCGGAACAAACGCCATGTCATCCAAATTCTCCAGCACCTGGCGAATGCGGCATCTTTATTCCCCACCACCAAAAAGGCCGACCTCCGAAAACTGTTACCGCTCGGATTTCATCTGGCCTCAGAGATCTACCCGGAATTAATGAACCATACAGTGAATTCCTTTCCCTGGTGGCTGCCGTTCTGGGCACCCAAGCGAAAATTCCGGCCAAGTAGCGGATCTTTTTGGAAAGACCTGGTTTATTCGGTTAGCGATTTCCTTGTCAACTTCTTGCTATTCTTCCTGATTTTCTTTGGCCGCTTTTCTTTGATCCGGCACCTCGTCGTTACTGCCTTTTCGTCCGGAAAGAGAAACCGGTATCGCTGGCGGAAACAACTGGCCTGTCTGCTTGCTTACCGGTATGGGCTGATGCCGGGAGGGGCGGCCCATTTGGAAGAAGATGACTCGCGTATGAGTTTGTACTTGCAACGATTTCTGGCGGAACACCAGGTTTCTTACCCATTCCCATTGTACGATAAGGACGGCAAGTATCTCTTTTCGTCTCCTCAAAAAGTCGAGATCCTTGCCAAAGCCATCTTGAATTCCGTCAGTCGGGGAAAAGATAACGAACTCTATGTTCTGTTGGTGGACTTGTTGGAAATCGACGATCAATTGGATTCTTTAGTAAAAGCCGTGAAGGTAGCTTTAGCGCGGCACCACCAAGTGGTTCTAATCATCGCCTGGCCGAAAGAAATCCCTTTGCCGAGAGAGAAATCCTTCGGAAACAATCCCCTTTCTTCTTTGGACCGGCTGGCCCAAATAGAAAAGTCCGTCGGGAGCAATATCGGGCGTTTGCTGGCAGAGACCACGGCAACCCGGCTCCAGCAATCCTATCAGCGAATTCGCCTTTTGTTGGGCAAATTGGGAGTTCAGGTTTTGTGCGCCGGTAGCCGGGATGCCGTCCAACTTATTTTGGATCGCCTGGAGCAAATGCGTAGGCAAAGGAGAGGAACCCCGTGAAAATCAAACCCAGCTGGAAACGCATTCAGAAAGATCCCGGGGTTCAATTTTATTTCATGGCCTGTTTGGTCTCTCTCGGAATCATTGCTTTGACTTATCTGGTCAAAGGGCGGCCGTTAGAAGGGATGTTACTGTTTTCGGTAGGCGTTCTGGGGATTTTGTCGGGATTTAAGGGAATGTTTTTGCTTTTGCTGCCCACTTTTCTGTTGGCAGAATTCTTAATACTGTTGGTCGGATTTCAATTGTTCCCTTTTGAGCCGGTCCATTTGGCGTTGTTCATCATCCTATTTCAATTCTCCCTGGTCTTGCGCGTGCGTTCCGTTCCCCTGATGTTACTGATCGCTTTTACTATTGGTGAGTTTTCCTATTCCATCTTTATGGAAGGAAGACTGAGGGGAAACAGCTTTTTTCTTCGCCGGTCTTTTAGCGTAGTGGAATTCATATTATCCTTGGGAGTTTTGGCATTTACGGTTTGTGCTTACCGGCTAAAGGGATTAACCACAAACTTATTTCCTTTAGAAACGAAGGAACATCCCGATGAAGAAGGCGGGGAAGAGACCACCCAAGGAAAACGCTCGGGCAAACAGGTTATCCCAGTGGAACAACTGATGCTGGTATTTCTACTTCCCACCTGGGCGATAGTGGCTCAGGTAGCCTGGGCGGTTTTCCATCGAAGATTTTACTTTTTTGATTTTCCGCCCCTTTTAAATCGGATGCTCCTTGTTGCCTGGATCATTTTGCTTGGGACGCTGCTGGTGTCCTTGGTTCTCAACTTGTTACGCTGGCGGACGCAATCCCCCGACGAAGCAGCTATGTTTCTCCAGGATGTGGTGTGGCGGGAAACACGAGCCGAACAACGCAATTTAAATCGCTGGATCGCCTGGAAGCGAGTCCGCAATAAGAAAAAGGAAGAGGATTAACATGGGATTTTGGATTCGAGAAATTGCCGGTTGGATTCTGGTCTTTTTAGGGCTGTTTGTTTTCTACACCTGCCTGCAAGGTTTGCTAAGCGCCCGGCCGCCCCTGTTCTTGCAATCCGGTCCCTTGACTCTCATAGGTTTCTTTGTTTTTCGGGGCGGCATCCATCTATTGAAAGTGGCCGTTGCCGCCCGCATTTGCGTCCAGGCCCAAAAGCAATTCGGAGCTCAAGAAGGGAAACGCACACTCTTTCAGAAAAAAACCACAGTCAAGAAAAAGGCCAAGGAAGAGTTTGCCTTTCCGAACGAGTGGGGTGTCCAAGACTAATTAATCATCAAAGCGTTCCTTATCCAATGCAGAGACTTCCGCCTGATTCCACAACTGATTGGTAAGATCCTCCACGAACTTTTTGGCAGCTTCTTGGCGGGCCATCACCATGAAGAGATCAGCTTTCTCTCCGGCTGCGGCTGCTTGTTTATAGGACTGGAGAAAGGCAAAGAAGGGTGGTGGATTCGAACGGGTCACGGTAGCGACATAATAGACCGAACGGGGGAGATTCGTGAGAACTTGAATTTGCTTCTTATCTTTTCCAACCAGATCTTTGCGGAATAGTTTGGCGTTTAAATTGTCCAGCCGGGGATCCGCACCGGGGTTTTTCTTTTTCTTGGCATCTTTGGTTTTGAGAGGCTCTTGCAGATCATTGAGGGCGATGATTTGCTTGGTGGTATCCTCCCGCGGATATGGGATGATCCCCGGTTCTAACTTGTAAGGAATGTAGAATACCCCGGCTTGATCCGGATAGGGTTGCCATTGGGAAACATTTTTAAGGACCATTAAATCGATTCCCAATTCCGCAGCAATTTGATCCATTACAGGAGAAATCTCCACGGCAGTAATTTGTGCCTTACGAATTTTTTGGGCAATCTCGGCAGCTTTATCAAAAGCAATGTTGCGAGCTTTTTTCTTCTTCCATTCGAAGACCACCCGATCCTTGATTTCTTTCCAACTCTTGTATCGGGTCGGCAGTTTACTTTGGGTTTTCCAGAACAGAATTCGCCGGTCGGCAAGAGCGGACCATAGGTTGAACTCCTGTTTGTTTTTGCGTTTCTTTTTTATCTCCGGGAGATTAAGAAGAAAATTCTGCTCGGGAATCTGGGCTACCGGCGGCCATTGTTGCATGGTGTAGTTCGGAAGTTGAGCAACCGAAAAAGCCTCGGTGGTATCAAAGAAGAGTTTCCAAAAATCCTCCTTCTTTAGTTCGCTCTCTTTACCTTTGCGGCCTTCAAAGTAATTCAGACGGTCCCGGAATTCGTTGTAACTTTCTTTGAATTTCTTCAAGGCCTGCGCTTCATCGATGTCAAATTTAGAGCGATACTCGGTCGTCTCGTAAACCTCCAGTCCCGGATACTTGCCCTGCAGGTCCACCAGCCGCACTCGCATCTCTTCCGGCTTGCCTTGAACGTTGGGGGAATCCAAAAACTCTTTTACTTCAACCATGATTTCTTTGACATGGTCCACAATCTGCAATCGCTCCCTGCGCTCGCGGAGAGTTTCCTTCACCATGGAGAACGGCAGAAATTGCGGCTTGGTATCCACAAAATGGCGGGATGCCAGCAGCGAAAACGGTTCCTTATTAACTGAAGCCAGGAAAAGCGAAGCCCCAACCGGCACCCGCCGCTTGATTTCTTCCTTGATGCTGGGGTGCACTATTCTGGCAATCTTCTCTTTGGACTTTTTCCCATATCCGCTGACGATGCCTGCCTGGTAAAGATAGGGGGCACCCGGCGTGAATCCGATGGAGTTCCCAGCGACGCCGCCAACCAGACCCGCTATCGCCATCGGTTCCAAATCTCTGAACCGTGAGAACATGGTTAAGGCAAAATAAGGTTGCGAAAGGGAAACCTGCCGGAAGAAAATGGCTCGTTTCTGGTTTCCCTTTTCACTTTCGTAATCGCGCAAAATGGATGTTTCCCAAGCCGGCTGACCCACCCAATAGCGCACGGCAGTTCCAAAAACGGGCATGCCGGCATCAAAAAATATCGGTGGATACTTTTCCAACAAAGTAACTTTGGCGGCTAATTCTTTGAAGTGTTCCGCATCAGGATCAGTCAGAACGTACTGGATCTTTGCCATGGCCGGGTCGCGAAATCCGGGCCGGTCACTGGAAGGATCATAAGGAACATCTTTGTTATCTTCGAAGAGGGCTTTGACTTGAATTTCACTGACCTCATCGATCTCCGAAATATATTCTTCCACCTTGACCGGAATCATGGTGACATCAAAGTTGGTTAATTTCTCTTTGTAGGTCTTCCAAAGCTGGTCCGGACTCAAGGCAAAACGAGTGTCCATATTGAAGTCCACGACCCCGGGATTCATCAACGCCTGCGTTCGAGCTCCCATAAATGACAACTTGGCCAATTCAACTCGAAACTCCTGCCGCAGGGCTTCCGTGATGCTTTCGGTGGATGCCTTATTGTAGTGTTCCTGTTTAACCTCGCGTTCGGCATAAATCGAAGCCTCAAAATTAAAGCCGGTCTGCGGGGCCAGCATTCGCCACTGGACCATTTTATTGACACTTTCATCGGTCAGTTGAATTCCCAAGCGGTCCGCCTGTTTTTTCCACAGGATCAATTTCACCAAGTCCTCCAACTTGGTGCCGGAGCCAAAATAAAATGGCTCGCGAAGATGGTCATTCATGATCTTTTTCAGCCGGTACAGTTGGCCGAGTTTACTTTCGCGAGTTTTTTTGTCTTTGACCTTGTTGGCAGCCTTGATTTGTTCGTCAATATTCTTGAGAGTGATTTTCGTGGCAGCCCGCATGTAATCGTTGGCGATCTTCCGCTGGGTCCTAATATTATCCATCTGGGTAAGGGAATAGTCGGTGTTATCAATCTTGGCGACCACCGGGCCTTGTCGCCAATTCATCTTGCGAATGAGCCAATCTCCGAAATCCCCTTGGCCAAAACCGGCGCAAAGAACGAAAGTGACCATACAAACCAAAAGGATGCTGGCCATCCAAATTTTCTGATGTTTGCGAAAAGTTTGGAAGGGATTGAAAGACATGTCATTCCTCGAGTTAGGACTTCCTGATCATAAATATTTTAGGCGGCGGACTTGACACCGAATTAAATCGTATAGTATGGGTGATTGAGGTTGGTAACCCAAAATATCGATTGTAGCGATTCTAATATCCAAAACAACTCCAACCCAACCCGTTGGAGGAAACCGCGGGAAGCAGAACTTTGAAACTTCTCCATCGATCTGCCATCCAAATAAATATGTGGGTGAAAGCGGAAAAAATAATAATAGAGAAAATAACAGGTTTTGAATGA
>CAZPPD010000300.1:0-6857 GCA_964588185.1 uncultured Alcaligenaceae bacterium
TGACAATTCTCGACAAAAACATCTTCTTCTAGCTTTCCCCCCGCCCCAAGGACCACTGCGAAAGCGCGATCAAAATTCCAAATCCGCAGCAGAGCCTGCTCCGGATTTGCCTCGGCCTCCAGAAGCAGAGCCTCATCGAAGGCCAAGTTGGATTCGATATCCGGGAAGGTGGTAGAAACATATAACATAGTTAGGAAGTCATGGGTAAATTTTGTCATCTAGTAATATAGTAAGAAGCCAATGCCACATTTTGAATCGCTGGTAGATTCCGGTACAAATATTTACGAGATCTCCACTAAAACCGCCGGTCCTGCCGGTTCACTCCCTCTTACGGAAGATCTTCTGAAACACGCTCCCAGTGGCGACGTCTTCGGACTCAGTCAAGACGCCGGTATGGGGTGGAACCCTACTGAGTTGACCGTCGACCGCAGAGAATTCCTGATCCTTAGTACGCAAGGGGGCCTTCGCGCAGCCGATGGAAAACCCATCGCGCTTGGATTACACACTGGGCATTGGGAAGTCGGCTTGTTGATGAAAGCCGCTGCGGAAGAACTGCGAACTTTGGGAAGCATACCCTTTGCAGCTTATTGCACCGACCCCTGCGACGGGCGGACCCAGGGAACCACCGGGATGATGGATAGCTTACCCTACCGCAATGATGCGGCCATGGTGTTACGGCGGATCATTCGTTCGTTGCCGACTGGCAAAGGGGTAGTTGGCGTTGCCACTTGTGACAAGGGATTGCCGGCAATGTTGATGGCCTTGGCGAGCATGAGGGACTTGCCGTGTGTGATTGTTCCCGGCGGGGTTACTCTTCCCCCGGCAGAAGGCGAAGATGCAGGGAAGATTCAAACCATTGGAGCCCGCTTCTCTCATGGGGAGATTACTCTGCAGGAGGCAGCCGACTTGGGTTGTCGAGCCTGTGCCAGTCCGGGGGGTGGTTGCCAATTCTTGGGGACTGCGGCTACCGCCCAAGTAGTCGCCGAAGGGATGGGGTTGGCATTACCTCATTCTGCCCTGGCTCCCTCCGGACAATTGGTATGGTTGGATATGGCAAAGCGGTCCGCTCGGGCAGTCAGCCAATTATCGGCAAATTCCAAAACCACCAAGGATTACCTGACGGATGCCTCGATTCGTAATGCCATGGCGATTCATGCTGCCTTTGGCGGCTCCACCAATTTATTGCTGCATATCCCGGCCATTGCACACGCCGCCGGTTTGGCTCGGCCAACTGTGGAGGATTGGATTGAGATTAACCGCAAAGTGCCCCGCCTTGTGGATGCACTTCCCAATGGGCCGGCGGGCCATCCCACAATCCGAGTATTTTTAGCGGGAGGAGTTCCAGAGGTCATGCTCCACCTGAGAAACTTGGGGTTGCTGGATCTTTCCTGCCAAACGGTTACCGGGGAGTATTGTGAAGTTATGCTCGAGTGGTGGGAAAAGTCGGAGCGGGGGCTACGTTTTCGGTCGTTGCTTCACGAACAGGACAGGATTGACCCGGACGAAGTGATTATGTCTCCGGGAGAAGCTCGTCAACGAGGTTTGACCTCTACAGTGACCTTCCCGCGCGGGAATTTGGCACCCGAAGGATCTGTTATCAAGAGCACGGCTATTGATCCTACCGTTGTGGACCCGGATGGGGTTTATCGAAAAACGGGACCAGCTCGAGTTTTCACCACGGAGAAAGCCGCGGTAGCTGCTATAAAACAGAAAGGTCCGGGCTCAATACAGCCGGGTGACATCATCGTGTTGATCTGCCGTGGGCCAATGGGTGCGGGAATGGAAGAAACCTACCAGGTCACTTCCGCTCTTAAACACCTGAGTTTCGGCAAACATGTGGCGGTGTTGACGGATGCTCGCTTTTCGGGAGTATCCACAGGAGCCTGTATTGGCCACATTGGTCCGGAAGCCTTGGCCGGTGGGCCCATTGGCAAAATTCGGGATGGGGATCTGATCCAAATTATAATAGATCGCAACAAGCTGGAAGGGTCTGTCGATTTAGTCGGTGAGGGAGAAATCACCTTCGGTCCGGAAAAAGGTAGACAGGTGCTTGCCGGGCGAGCGCACCGTTCGGATTTACAACCCGATCCCAATTTACCGGAAGACACTCGTCTGTGGGCTGCATTGCAGGCTGCAAGCGGAGGGACTTGGAGTGGATGTGTTTTCGATGTGGAATCCATAATCGCCCAGTTGAACAGCGGGAGGAAGAATGGCTGATCCATTTGCCGCCAAACGGGCGGCCATGCGGGAAGAATATTTCAGCAAGCTATTTCTCCTGGGAGGGTGGATTGGTGCCACGGATACCTACAAGCGAACCATGTGGGCTGCTGTTCCTGAGATTGCATTGGCCAAAGCCGGTTATGGCTTGACCATGCGCAAAGGTTTGCAGGAAACGAACGCCGACAATCAACTCATCATGGCAGGCCATGAGGCTATGTTGGCCCAGTGGTTCCATCGGCCCTTACAACGAACGGATATTGAGTTAGCGGGGAAATGGTATTCTGAGCACGCAGCAACCAAAGCATTTCCAAAGGAAGCATGGCGATCCCTTTTGGATGACCAAAAGGGCGAAGACATTTATCTCCCGGTTGACATTTGGGGATTCCCGGGTGGTCAAACGTTTTTGCCGCAGATACCTTGCTTGTTTTTCGAAGGCCCCGGCGGCGTCGTCTCTTATTTAGAGCCGGCCATGTGCCGCTACTTTGCTCCCATCATTCAAGCCACCAAGGGACGGTTAATGAAATTGGCTACCCCCCGGGATGCCGAATTCGGATTGCGTTCCGCCCCGGATGAAGTTACCAATATCACCTTGCTCCTTGCCCGTTATGTTGGCGGCGGGGGTCAGTTGACTTCCAATGATTCGGCCGAGTTTATGTGGCCGGAGATGTTTAAATCCGTTGGAACCATAGGTCATGAGATGATGTGTGCCGCACAGACATTCGAAAAGACCTTGGCCGAGGCCGAGTACGAAATGATGGATCGGTTTGTCAGTGCCATGGGAAAAGCTTCGCTATTGTGTGACTTGGTAGATGCTGAAACAGTGGGTTTGGAAAATGCCTTGAAGGTGATCAAGGCCCACCCGGAAACCAACGATGTTGGAATTCGGGTCGACTCGGGAGATATCGCCGGCCAATGTGTTTTGTATTATGAGCAGATGAAAGCCCACGGCATCGATACACGCATGATTGTGTTTGAAAACGAGGTCACTCCGGATATGGCCCGCGAAGTTTACGACCATTTCCGCCAAGCCACCGGGGAAGAACCTACGATGCTGTTTCCCGGAGCAGGCGGCTATTGGTGGCGAATGGTTCATCGGGATACGGTAAGTGCGGCTTTCAAACGAAGTGCTACCGGTGACCATCCGAATGTGAAATTTTCCAACTCCCCGGGAAAAGAATCCCTTGGCGGTTACTTGCGAGTTTTCGAGGATGGGGACTGTTTGGTAGTGGCGGATGCTTCGGAACCGCCTCAAGGGGAACCGCTATTCGTAAAACTGGTGGAGCAGGGTCGAATCGTTTATAAGGAATCCTTCCAGGAACAAGCCGCCCGAGCGGATGCGACGTGGGGGAAGTATAAGGAGTGGAAGCTTTCCCCCAAGGTCCAGGAGTACCGGGATCGATTTCGTGCTATGAAAGAGGCCGAAGTAGCAGAGGCCAAGAAACGTATTCAACGTCAGTAAATGGAGAACCATTGTGAGCACCCTGAGCATAGAACATGTAGATCACGTGTCGGTAATCATCACAGATATGGAGCGGAGCCGGAAATTTTACAGCGGCTTGTTAGGGTTGAAGGAGATCCACAAGCCACGAACGTTTGATTTTGAAGTGGTATGGTATGACTTTGGCAATCAGCATATTCACTTATTGTTGAAGGACAAACCCGACACCATCAGCCCCCGTCATTTTGCCCTCCGGGTCAAAGATGCCAAGGCTGCCCGCAGCTATTTCCAGGAACACGGAGTGGAAACCCGGGAAACTGTAGAAATCCCCGGTGCGGATCGCTTTTTCATTCACGACCCCGACGGAAACCGCATTGAGATCATACAATGGCTGCGGCCCTATAGTTCGGAAGAGAACGCTCCAACAAACGGTTTCTTGCCCCGATAGCCGGAGTCCTGGGAAAGGTGCCAAGCCCCGAAGGTCTTCAGGGTTTGGTTTATTCGGTTCTTTTTTCAAGAACTGCAACTCGGCTTTTGATACCGATGCGGTTGCAAATTCCAACTACTTGGAGAAGGTACTTTACTTTTGCTTTCCAATCGGAACGAATGAGGGCACTTTTCTGTGGATATTTAATTCTTGTTGCTCCAAGCAGGTTAAATAGTTGCTCTTGTGTGAAAAACTTGCCCTCGATCTTGTATTTTCCTTCTTTGGTAATGTTGATCACCAAGTATTTTCCAGGGGAAGGCGGTTGGGCATTGGAAATTACGGGAAGAGCAACTTCGGCTTCCAGGTCTATCTTCGCCTCTTTAAGCTTCGCTTTTACCTTCACCAATTCGGCATTCGTTTTAGCCAATTCCGCTTTGGTTAGGGCAATCTCCTCTTTCGCCTTGGCCAATTGTTCCTTCTCCCGTTCTAATTGCGCTTGGCCGCATCCGGTGATGAACCCGGCAAGGGTTAATACCGGAACGGCTATCCACAATCGCTTCATATTAGACCTCCCCTCATAATTAGGTGGATAGTTCACGCCGAATGCGAGCGACTAAGCCATTATCCCGGTCTCCGGAGCCTTTGAGGTTAAACATTGTCGATGCCAGGAAATGCGTCCGCCAGTGCGGAGTAAGGTGATAGAAATCTTCCAGTGCGGCCGAGCTGAATTTGTAATCGTGGGAGTTGGTTCCCTTATTGAAGATCAGGCGGCGGGCTCCCGCCATGAGCGCTTGGGCTCGTTGAGAGCGTTCCTGCTCTGCTTGTAGGAAACCAAGCGTCTTTTGCGCTGCCCGCAACTGGTTGCCGCTGACATCGGAGAGAATGTCGGCGATGCTGTTCTCGGGATTGCCTTGCACTTCGGCGGTTTCCAACTGATCGATACGGACATCATTGTGTACCCTGCCCCGCTGGCGGAGGCGGTCGCGGAACATGGTCATAAAAGCTGCCGCTTGCAATAGAAGCAATCGGCGGGTTTCATCACTGCCCGTGGTTTGAAAGCCGTAAAACATGGCATTGGCAGTCGTGACGCAATGGAGGGCGATGATGCCCGGTTGGCGGATTAAATGTTCTCCGGCAACTAAAAAGATAGCGTCCCACAATGCCGCCGGAGAAATGCGGTTTTCATTGATCATGCGTAGAGCCCGATCACAGCAGTCACTGGGATTAGCGGAGCGAAGGACGTCAAGGAAGTCCCGGGTTGCTTGCGGAGTAATATTTCCTTGCAGCCAGCCTTCTCGGAAGCGATTGATCCGTTGCAAATTTTCGCGGTAGGGTCGTTCCACTTCCATGTTTCGTTGCGCTGGAGTGTTGCCTTCATGGGCCAACAAGGCAAAGGCAAGTGAACGCATCACCGGTTCGGCATGGCGCCAGCCGACGGTTTGCATGGCCCGCCAGGAATTGGCGACGAAGATGGCTTTGTGCCCAATGCTGCGGAAGTCCCGGCATCCCAGCCGCCAGAACTCCTCGATGACTTCAATGGCACCGGCGTTTCGGACAAATCCGGCAATGGCCGTGTCAGCAGCATCCACATCCCAATTGTTCATCGCCTGTAAGAACTGCTGCTTTGCTTGAGTGGACGACGGAACCGGGTCGGATACCGGCGGCATCACCCAACCGTCCGATTCTCTTCTATTGGTAGCCTGCGATTCCTTGAAATTATCCAGAGCCCAGAACAGCGGGAGCCATCGGTCCCGGTCTTGGGAAGCCATACTGGCCAGATGGGCCGAGTTAACCACTAAAACCGCATGGAATTGGTACCCGACTGGTCGCGGGCGAATTCCGCGGACTCCAGCCAACAGCAAAGCGCTAAGGAGTTGTTGGTAGGTGGTTCCTTGCTGGACACGGCGGGCAGCTGCTTCCATTAATCTGCCTCGGGGAGTTTCTTCCAAAAGGCGGACCAGCGGTTCGATGTCCGGGTTTAATTGAACCATGTTTCGTGGAACGCGAACATCATCGGCAGACAACGCCGGGAGTTGGCTGAGAAAGGTAAAATCGCCCAATCCGGCGAATAATCCGGCCGTGGTTACGCCTGCCAAAAAATCTCGTCGGTTTGCGGGAGAGGACATGGTGACTCCTTCCGTAATGAGGATTTGGAGATGAGGTTTGTTGAGAAAGGGAAGTTATCCCAGAATTAAAGACTACAAAAAGGTGAAATAAGGGGTGTTAATTTGCATTTTCCTTGTTTCAATCGCAAATTCCAGTTACCTTTTAACTATGGACTAAAAAACAGTCTCAATTGATGAGGTTACCATGCGATCTCTTTATCGTCTATCGGTTATTGGGATTTTCTGTTTATTGGCCCTTCCCATTCTGGGTCAGGAACAGAAGAAAGCAGAACCAAAAGATCCCAAAAAAGAAGAATTTGATCCCTTTGCAAATAAAAAGCCTCCTGTGGTTTGGGGGCAAACATTTGATGGCAAAATCTCCAAGGTTAAAAATGGCGAAATCGTTGTCAAACGAAAAGTTGCCGTACGGACTCCGGCAGCCACCAAAAGACTTTTGGATTGGCAACGCGATTTGCAACGCCGGCAATTCGATATCGCCCGCCAACGAAACCCCCGCCAACGGGCACGCTTGATCGCCCAATACCAAGCGAAATTACGCCAACGTCCACCGGGCTATGAGATTAAGGAACAAGATACCACCGTTTACGTGGCCGAAGACATGCGGATTCGCCGTTGGGTTCCGGAGGTCCAATACGACGACAAGGGA
>CAZPPD010000301.1:0-6857 GCA_964588185.1 uncultured Alcaligenaceae bacterium
TTTGCTCCTACCACGTTGTCCTTTGTTTGCGACAGGATTCCCGACTACATGCAAGGCCTACCCTTTTTGGGCAAGTCCAAAGCTCCGCCGCGAAAATATGTATATATGGCCAGAGACCGCATGGACCCTGCTCCGGAAACCGTCCGGGCAGTTCACGATCATCGTTTTCAGTATGTGCACAATTATCGCCCGGACTTGCCCTACATTGGCTTTATTCCCTACAGAGACAGGGCGGAGATCATGCAGGAGTTGTTAAAAGGAATCAAAAACAAAACCCTGGGCCCCAATCAGTGGCAAATCTGGGCGAAAAAGAAGCCGATGGAAGAACTCTACGATGTCACCAAGGACCCGCACCAAATCCACAATCTGGCGGCCAATCCCAAATACTTCGAGAAAATGGCCGAACTCAGGCAAGCGTGCAAGAAGTGGGTCAAGGAAACCGGGGACATGGGATTCCTTTCAGACCGGGAAATCATCAAACGGATGTGGCCTCCCGATGGTAAACAGCCGAGAACCGCTGCACCCAATATTCAAATTAAAAACAATACGAATGGCAAAAAGGTTTTTACAATATCTTGTGAAACCAAGGGAGCTTCCATTGCCTACCGGTTGGGTAATAGCCGATGGCTCCTTTATCACGAACCGGTCACGCTGCAAAAAGCAGTTCCCATTCAGGCTCAAGCCATCCGCATCGGGTGGAAGAAAAGTAAAATCGTCACAAATAGGTGAGCGGAAATGCCGACTGCCAGCCTTAAAATGTTGGTTCTTCTCATGGTGGTTCTGTCATTCGGTTGCGGGAATAATCTTCCGCCGAAATCGAAACCAAGAAGAACCAATGGCCGTTCGTGGGTTCCCTTTCGTTCGGATGAAGCGAAATTTTTTGCTCAATTCCCAACCGTCCCAAAGCAGACGGTTAGCGAAGACGGCAACGATCAAAGATACACCTCCATTTTCCAAAAAGGCAATGCCTTGGTACGCGTTAGCTTTGATTCCAAAGCAGACTTGTCTGTTCCCCTCGAGGATCGATTTGAAAGGCTACGGAAAATCTTGAAGGCAAGAAATCTCAAATTGACTTCCCTAAAAATGGGAAACCTTAAAGCGTTGGAAGGAATCTACGAAGTTACGCAAAATGGCTTTGATTGGAATTATCGCCATCGGATTTTATACGCGAATAACGGTCTCTACCAAATCTTCAGCACCATCAAACGCAGTCACACCGCCACCAAAGAATTCGACCGGTTTTTTAACTCTGTCAAAATATTGGAGAAGTAATCAACTCTATAAATTAGATTTTCATTTCGCAGAACACCTATGGCAGGGATTGTATCGAGATTATTTTGTCTGCCGGCAAATCTGATTTTTGGACCTAAGCCGAACAACCGGACTCAAACCCCCTCCTATTTCTTTTTGCCCACCCCGTTTGCTCAGATGACAATCCGGAAATGTCGATGTAGACGAAAACAACCTACTCGCATCAAGGACGAACACCATGGCGAAATTTTTTGTGATGCCTTCGCGCGAATCTTTGGGGAAACAACTGCGACAATTCCTGGAATCCCTTTTTCCCGGATTAGAAATTAGTAGAAACCAAGATGAGGAGTTCGGGGAAATTCTACAGGGCTTGGTCGAATCCAGCGACGAACGATTTGTAGTTTTTCGCGAAGATCTGAATGATGATAATTTGGCTCAAGAAATAAAAGCTCAGTGTGGAGCGGAAGAAGGAGACGATATAGTTGAAGTTTCTTCCCTGATGCCCATCATGAAGGATCAATTTAAAACCTGGATGGTGGGCGAACAAACCGAAGAACCCATCCAACTATTCATCGGATCGCCGGATTGACGAGACATTTCAGGCTAGCGGGATTCATATCGGCCTTAGTTTTTGCCACGAAACTGAAATATTGATAACCAAGCCATGATGGCATGTTCCAATGAGTTGGTTTTTGCTCTGTCCAAGGATTTAATCAAAGCAATTCGGAGGAACCGAAGTTGTTAAAAAAAGCTTCGAAGATATCTTCCGCCTGAAATGGCTGCCATTCGTTATTCTAGTTCGATTTATTCAGGCCTCCCTAATTTAGGGAGACCTGGAAAACTCACACCACTCTAAGATTGCATTAACTTCTTAACCGTTGGTTCAACAGATTTGACCCAGATGCGATAGCCTTTTTCGCTGAGGTGTAATAGATCGGGCATAATCTCTCGGGTCAAAGTCCCGTCTTTCTGCAGGAAGTTCTTGCCGATATCCAAGTAGAAAACTTTTTTACCGTCGGCAAATCCTTTGATGATGGCATTAGTCTTTTCATTGACTTGGCGGCGTTTGTCCTGCGGATTCTTACCCCTTGGGAAAATCCCCAGGATCAATACCTTTGTCTTGGGCGAGCGGGTGTTGATTTCCTTGACGATTTTCTTGATGCCGGCAGAAATCTGTTGCGGACTGTTGGATCCGGAATTATTGGTGCCGATCATCAACACCGCCAGTTTTGGGGAGATTCCTTTAAGATTGCCATTCTGCAGCCGCCAAATGACATGCTGGGTACGATCACCGCCGATACCAAGATTAACTGCATTACGATTTCCATAAAACTCCTTCCAGATATTTCGTCCACGGCCTTCCCAACCATGCGTAATAGAGTCCCCAATGAAAACCAAGTCCACATTGCCTTTTTCGACGCGTTTGTTGAAACTCTCATGCCGTTTCATCCAACCGCCTTTGCGGGGAACCGGGATCACGGCGTCATTCTTTTCTCCGGCGAATGTGGAGGTAGCGGGGAACAGGCAAGCAATCATCAAGAATGGGAGGATTAGCTTTCGGGTTGGTTGCATAGGAATCTCCTTGGTGTGATACTTGGGAAAAAGGATAGTTCCTTTTAATGGACGATTTTCCAGAATGCAACAATCTATTGTGGGAATGGAAAAAGAGAAGTGATCAAGGTCAAGCTTGAAAAAAACAAACCCGACATTCAGCGAGAGGCGTCCCACACTGATCCATCGGGTTTTAAGAATTTTTGGTCAATTTCTATTCCAAACCAATCAGCCCCGTCAGAGCTTTGGTAACAACTCCCGGTTCGCGGTAGCCATTCAGGCCTTGCAGCAACTCCAGGCTCATCAAACCCACCATGACTAGAACCACCAGGCAGGGAAGCATAAACACGATTGGCAAAGGGCCCCAGGGAGCGGCTTGGACTTGAGTTTCGACGACGGTTTCCTGAACCTCATCGTCTTCGTCGATAACCACATCGCCGCTGAGGCCTTGGTCCTCGGGGAAGAGGGTGTCTAATCCGGCTTCCTGACCGTCGAAGGTGAAATCTCCCATGGAAGAATCGGCTTCCACAAGCGAATCATCTACTACCAAGGAATCATCCACCAGCGAGGAGTCGTCTAACTCCACTTCGTCCTCGTCCAAGGTGACAACCTGACTGCTGCTTAGGTCGTCGTCCTCGATGGAGATGTCGAAATCCGAGGAATCATCGAGAGCCAAAACTTCTGAGCCGGATTCTTCTTCCAAAGACGGAATATCAAAGTCCGAATCGCTGTCCTCTTCCAAAAGGGGAACATCGTCTTCGATAAATCCTTCATCATCCTCCAGCGTTAGCTCAAACTCACTGTCGCTGTCGGAACCGAAATCCGCCCCCCCAGTGTCGCCTTCAAAATCATCGTCCAGGGTTAGTTCAAAATCCCCGTCGCTATCTTCGGACATGTCAAAGGAGCCGGATTCGTCATCCACCGTCAGTTCAAAATCGCTGTCATCGGAATCATCCATCATGGACGATTCTTCCGGGTAATTTTCATCGGAGTCGAGCGAAAGTTCAAACTCGCTGGAATCTTCCTCATCCAAGGATGACATTTCCCCTGAGGAATCATCGTCCGGATTGAGGGATAATTCAAAATCGCTGCTGTCGGAGTCCATCATGCTGCTGTCCGACACCGGCGAGGAATCTTCATCCACATTCAGCGTGAATTCAATTTCGTCACTGCCTTCGCTTTCTTGTTCCAGCGAAATCCCGCTATCCAAGGGGTTATTCAAGTTAATCCCGCTACCCCCCTCATCCGGGGAGAGGGACTCGCCAAAATCCACCGCCTCATCATCTGTTTCAAATGAAAAGTCGTCTTCATCAATTGGGGAGGAGCTTTCCCCGGCAGGAGTCAACTCAAAGTCGCTGCTGTCATCGGGAGGCGGAGCTTCTTGCGGAAGCTCTTCAGGAATGTCCATATTTAATGAGGAACCGGTAGAGGGGAGACTCAAATTGGTCTGCGACAATTCAAACGGAGACCCTTGCTCGCCGCCGTCCTTTTCTTGCTGTTGCTGCATCTCCGCGTCGAGGTCAATCTCCTCAGTCAACATTCCTTCTTCATCAAAAGGACTTTCCTTATCCCATTCCAGGCGGATTTCGCTGTCCGCGGTCGAAGGCGGCGGTTGATCGCCCAACGGCACTTCTTCCCCGGAATCATCCGGTGGGGTGATGCGAACATCACTGTCGCTATCCATGGGAACCAGACGAACCCCACTATCGGTAGGTGCGGCATCCGAGGGATTCATTTTGCTGCGGCGGCCACCTAATTTGGACCCTTTTTGAGTAGTAGAAGGCGGCGGTGTATCTCCCAACCGGGGATTGCTGTCCATTTCAATCCCGAGATCTACTTGCTCGTCTCCGACCAATTTGACATCGCTATCACTGCCGGGTTGAGGAGTAATCGGACCGCCGAGGTCCACTTCACTTTTCCGCGGCTTTTTGCTGCTCCCCTTCTTGAGGTTTTCCTTGCCGATGTC
The DNA here is from genome assembly GCA_964588185.1 of uncultured Alcaligenaceae bacterium. Taxonomy (GTDB): domain Bacteria; phylum Planctomycetota; class Planctomycetia; order Gemmatales; family Gemmataceae; genus CAZPPD01. Next base: position 4,769 of record CAZPPD010000301.1, read on the forward strand.
CGTGGCGCTGTCGCCGGAATCGAGTGCAAAGCCGAAGATTTCCGGAGGTTCTTCTTTCTTGGGAACATCGCTTTTCGGAGCTTGTCCGTGCAATGCACTTTTGCGTGGTCCCAAAGCACTCTTGCGGGGGCCAAGCTTACTTTTGCGGGGTTGATCTTTCCCAACCCCGCTCTTGGGCTGGTCCGGCCCTAAGGCGCTCTTTCTTGGCCCCAGTTTACTCTTACGCTTGCCGGAATCGAGAGAACTTTTCCGTTGGCTTTTTTGAGTCCCGGAGTCCGACGGAGAGGGGGACATGGCATCGCCCAGAACCAAATCCGGTTCGCTTCCCAGGCCGCGTTGCCGGGCCAACTCCTGAATGTCTTGAACTCGAAACCGCCAAGTACCTCGATCTTGAAAGGAGCGGATTTCTCCTTTGCGGGCCATCATCTTCAATTCATCTTCGGTCATGCCGAGATGGGCGGCCGCTTCGTTTAATGTGTAATATCCTTGTGCCATGGCTCAATCCCAGGTGTTGATCGTCCAATTGATTTAGTCGCTACAAAGTGCACTTTTTGGAGGTGGGACCTTGAGAAAGGTCCATCATTAAAACTACATAGAGAATTACAGTTATATCATCGATTTTAAACAACCCTGCCTTGAATGCAAGTCCAGGAAAGCCTTAACCCGTTCTCCAAAAAGACAAATACGGGGAAATGCAAGAAACAATCCGGTCAGATGGATTTTTCCACCATTGGGGAGATTGCAAGTTTCGGAGGAGAAATTGGAATCAGGAAGGGAACACAATCCAACCTCGGCACCTTTGCGCTTTGCAGAAGCACCGAATGGCCTCCCCGGCAGGCCAATTATAATTTATGGTTAGTTCCTCTCCCACCATTATTTCTTTCTGTGCATTCAAGAATAGCCGCTGAGTAGATTGGTTATTCCCGTCTTCCTCCATATCGAACCATTCGAACTCACAATTGGGTTCACAACTATGGTTCAAAAATCGAAACGGAGGATAGGGCTCCAGACTATAGCCATTCTGGGTTTCAATGCAGTAGTCGGAGCCATAATCCGGGTCATTTATGAGATCTCCCAGGATCTCTCCGATAACCCAATTTACGTGGTAATCCTTTTCGGCAAATACTCCTTTGCCAACCGAAGTCCAACCAATGCGAACGTCGAACTTCTGATGAGATTTCATTGGCGTTTCTCGTAATTTTTCTCTGCTGCCCTAATGCCGAAGTGGCAAAGGGACCCAAAATTCCATGAGATTGGTTATCTCTTTTGGTAAACAACCTTGCCGCCCACCATGGTAAGCACCACTTGGGTATCGGCTACCATTTCCACCGGGCACGTCACCACATCCCGGTCCACCAGAATCAAGTCGGCCAGCTTGCCGGCTTCGAGACTCCCTTTTTCCTCTTCCTCGTGATGCAGATAGGCATTGTTGATGGTGTAAAGCCGGATGGCTTGTTCGCGGCTTAATCTCTCCGAAGGAACCAACACCATTCCCCGTTCAGTCTTCCGCGTCAACGTGACCGCAATTCCCAGCCAAGGACTCCAAGGATTCGTCGCTTTGGCTGGATCTAACTTGATCATGTGGTCGCTACCGCCGCCGATGGTGGTATGTTCCAACCAACTTTTATACGGCTGAAACCAGCGGATGCGTTCCTTTCCCAGGACCTTTGCCAGCGTGGTTCCATCTTTGTATAGCCATGCCGGCTGCACATCGGCGCACACGCCCAATTTTCGGCAGCGATCCAGATTCCTTTTGGAGGTAAAATTGGCATGAGTGATGCAAAAACGCAGATCCTTGATAGGAATCTGGCGGTTGACAAAATCATAAGCATCCAACAACACATCCATGGCTCCTTCGCCGGCACAATGAGCGGTCACCTGCCACTTTCGCTTGGCGGCTTCTTCGACCACAATCTTCACCTGCTCGGGTTTGACGAAGAGAAGGCCGCGATAATCGTCTTCCACGATTTGATAGGTTTTCCCCGGCGGCCATGGTTCGCGCATATAGGCGGTCCCATTCAGCATGCCGCCGTCCAAAAAGAATTTTATGGGACCAATGCGAATCCAAATTCCCCCGGCACCAGTCGGT
>CAZPPD010000302.1:0-6850 GCA_964588185.1 uncultured Alcaligenaceae bacterium
AAATGAATCTTCTAAAATTCACCTGCGACTTAATTCCTGTTGTAATTATTGAGCGAATGGAAGTTTCCGACAATAGGACACTACTACTTTCGCAGGCGATACACCACCAGGTGGGGACCCTTTCTGGTGCCATGAAATCTTGGGCTTGATGTTTGGTCGACTAACTCAACATCCGCCTGTTTTCGTAGCGGCAGGTCTTTATGGAAGCTGGTTAAGATGATTGGATTTGGATGATGGGCAAGCAACTTCGGTAGTTTTCGAATATGGGGACAAATGAACGCCTTGCGGTTTAGATAGAACAACTCCCGTGTCGGAAAATACCGAAACAGAAACACCGGAACATCCGGATCAACTTGGTGATGGACTCGTTGCAGCATCCGGGTGTCGTCGAAATAGTTGTCGGTTTTCCGCATGATGGTCATGTGGAAGTAGCTGGAACCAATCAGCAGCATGGCAAAATAAATAACCAGGACTTGAGGGATCTTTCTCGACTCGTAATACCACCACATACCACCAAAGGAAACCAGGGCGAGAACTACCAGACACAAGATGTCCCACTGGTAAGGGGCGATTGGGGTTCGCGGGAGAATGACCAGAATAGTTGGAAGACTGATGAGGAGTAAGCCCAACACTGTACCCCAGACTACCCGGTAAGAGAGCAGGTTAGAATTCCGCAGGAAAAGGAACCCGCCGACCGCCCAGAACGCACAAGGCGGCATGGCATGCATGAGGTAATGATGATGCTTTCCGGGAACTAGAGTTAACGCTGAAAATAAACCGAAAAACCAGATCCATAAGTACAGTTCTTTTGTTGAGCCTTGCTTGAGCCGCTGAAAGGAAGCGGGCAGGCCGAGGAAAAAATACCCCGTCCACGGCAACATCTGCCAGGGAAGGGTTGAGAAGTAATACCACCAGGGTTTGGCACCAATGCAGGTCTCAGTGTTAAAGCGGCCAAAGGTATGAAGCCACCAGGTAGATACGACATCCGGATAATAACAATAAACTGTGAAAGGCCAGGAGATGGCGATGGCGGCACTCAACAGGATTCCCGGGAAAAAGAGAAGCCATTTAAATCCTTGCCAATCTCTTCGGAGGAAAACAAATCCGATGCAGGGGATTAAGATTAACACCGCCCCGAACAGAGGTCCTTTGATTAGCTGAACCAAGCCCAACAAGAAAAAGAAAGCCCAGCGGCCGCAATACCACCTCGGCGGCATTGGCGTAACGACATTGCTAGCAAATAATACGATGGCCGCGACAATGACGCCCCAGAGATAAATGTCGCATTCTGCTAGCCGCGAATAAGTCAAAGCGTAGACCGTCGTCGCTTGAACCAATCCCGTCAACAAACCAATATGGGACCCAAACCACTTGCCGATTAACCAAGCCAGCGAAAACACGCCCAACATACCGAATGCTACTGAAGGTAAGCGAGCCGTAGTTTCATTCAATCCGCCGAGAAGCAGGTCCATGAAAGCCAAGCACCAATAATGCAGCGGAAATTTCTCGATGAAAAGTTCGTTGGCGATTTTGGGTACCAACCAATTTCCCGATTGGTTCATTTGCAAGGCAACTTGAGTGGCAAGACCTTCATGGGCGGTGATGGTCCTAGCGGATCCTAAGTAGAAGAGAAAAAGAACGCTGGTGAAAGAAACCAACACCAACCAGGCTTGGGCAGTCATTCCCGATTCCAACTGGTTGTGGGGATTTTCCCGGGCTTGGCAATTTTCCTTTTCCATCCGCAAATTCCTTTTCTTTCATTATCCGAACCAAATTCGTTCTCGGGATTTTACGACCAGCCAAACCGTCTGCGGAATAGCAGTGACAAGGTCTTCATGACCGTAGAACCAACTCGCATCTTGCTGACACCGCCTTTGAGGTCGTATCGCAAAACCAAGGGAACTTCATTGAAAATCGCTTTGATTTTGTGAAGGCGTAGTAAAATCTCGAGCATGCATTGAAATCCCGGTTCGCGAACAAAACTATCGCCGTAGGCTTCAACTGCCTTCTTCAGGATCTCTCCCCGGTAAGCCCGATAACCGCAAGTGTAGTCGCGAACTCCAGGGATTGGAAAGATGGTGGTGCATAGCCAGCGTGCCCCATAGCTCATCCAGTTCCGATACCACGGGACTCCGCGGGTGTAGGAGCCGTTCTGATAGCGGGAGGCAATCACCACGTCGTTGCCTTCTTGAACCAGCGGAATCATGCGGGGGATCAATGTCGGAGTGTGAGTATTATCTGCATCCAGCGTGACGACTATGTCTTTTGCCGAACACAAGGAAGCGGCAAGCCGCAAGCCATCGGCAATGGTCCTTCCCAGACCCTGATTGATGACATGGCGTTCTACGGTAACCGGCATTTGCGTGCTGTAATGCTGGGCAATCTCTAAGGTGTTATCTTTGCTGCCGTCGTCTACCACGATCACGTCATAAGGCTGATGGGCCTCATGCATGGTCTGATCGAGTTCTTCCAGTAACCCGGGCAAATTTTCGGCTTCGTTAAAAGCCGGCAGGACGACATACACATGAGGTTTCCGACGCCGCCAAGGTGGAGATACCCCGGAAAGGATCTGCTGAGAAATTGTGTTCATCCGCTAATTCCTTTTCGTTGCTTCGCATCCTGCGAATCGGACGCCAAACGACCAATCATTACGGAGGGAATGCACAGTAGGGGAAATCGGATATTAGTTTGGGAAAACTTTAAGCAAAGATAGGATTTTGCGACCTAGGGAAAGGAAGGGCCACTGATGTTGTGGACAGGATCAACTGGCAAAGGTATCCAGGAGGCAGTGGATTTTGATTGAGTTTATCTGCGTCCCCCCTTTGGTATGACCGCATGTTTTTTGACCTCATGCCGTTCTTCACGGCCTTCTCGAAGAAAATAAAATGTGAAGCTAGCCGGTTGGAGTTGTAGATGGTCTTGGACCCATTGCACCGCAGACTTGCAGTACTGCTCCGGGGTGGACATTCCCTCAGTCAAAACAAACTTCAACAGATGCCATTCTCCTTGGTTATCCTGCCACAGGTAATCAATAACTCCCCGGATAATCTTTGGGGCATCTTCAAACAAGGTATTTTGGCTTCCGCAAACGGCGATTTGAAAATGAATGTTGCGGATGATTTCTTTGACTTGGTCCATCTTTCGGCAGACGGCAGAGTTAGCAAAGCGAGGAAGCATCTCTATTACTTCTTTTTGTTGGCTGTTAGAAAGAACCGGAGCTATCCTTACAGTTTCAGAGGCAAGCAAATCCCGCCAATTTGTGCTGCCATGAATATCCCATTTCGCCAACACCGACAATGCCGCTCGTTCGACTGGTCCAAGCCTAATATTTTCCTGCCGCTCCAGGGGGAACAACCAGTAATTGCGGTCGTCGCCATCCTCTGCATCCCACTGAAAGTCATCCGGTTCACTTACTGGAGAAACACCTTTGTCAAATAATTCCGGTACTGTGTTTCCCGGGTAGAGCATTGGCGGGGGTGTATCCCGGTCCAATGGAGATAGAAGCGGGAGGTCTTCTTCTTGACGGTAAACCCGAATGGCGGGAAGTTCCGTTTCCGGCAAGTCGGCCACTTTGCCTCGGCCCGTCCACAAATCTAATCGTTCCTCCAAAGCGAACATCCAAGCATTCTCCGGCTGGAAAGCGGCCGACAATCCCGAAGAGAAGATCAGGTAATCCTTGGCCCGCGTACATGCCACATATAAGGTTCGCAATTCTTCCTGCCAGTTGGCCACCGTCTCCTCGGCTTCCCAGAGCCGCCAACCGTAGTCGCTAAACGGCAGGGGCTTTTCATTGGGGGGACGGCATACGCATCCCAGTTTGCGGTCCAGATGAGCGACGGAAAAACGGGGCCCGCCTACTGCCGAAGCAAAATCCGGAATGAAAACTACGGGGAACTCCAAACCTTTGGCTTGGTGAATCGACATCATGCGAATCACATCCGCATTTTCCGGTTGCGTTGCCGCCTGTTCTTCGCGGGGTTGCGTTTGCACCAGGTCATGCAAACGTTCGATGAATTCCGCCAAACCAAACCAGTTGGAACGGTCAAAATTGCGAGCCAAATCTACTAGTTTCCAAAGGTTGGCTAATTTGCGATCCCCCAAGGATTCAAATTGCAAAGCCGCATCGTATCCGGAGTCGGCAAACACTTCGCCTAACAGCAAAGCAATCGGAATCTGATCTTTTCGAGCACGCCAGCTCAGTAGATTCCCGCGTGCTCTTTCAATTCGTGGCCTCTGATGAGGCGGAAGTTGTTCCTCAAGGCTGTGGTCCAGCAATCCCTCCCAGATTCCTTCCGGATTTCGGGACAACACGAACAAGGATTCATCACTCACGCAGCAAAAGGGCGAGCGCAAAGTCCCCACCAGACTTACCGCATCTTGTGGATTCTCCAACGTGCGCAGGAGGTTCAGTAAATCAAAGATTTCTTGCTGAGCAAAAAACGCGCGCCCCCCAACCAAATAGTAATCCAACCCGTATTTTCGGAAGGCTTCCTCATAGACCTCGACATGAGTCATCGCCCGGAATAACAAAACGATGTCTTTCGCACTAACTGGGCGAAGGTGTGTTTGGGCTTTCGACCGATCCGCCACCAAGCACTCCTCTTTGCGAAGCATGGCAGCAATTCTCCGGGCAATCCAATCCGCTTCTTTGCTGCGGGATTCCACCGCATTTTCTTCTTGCACCGGTGCCCACAGAAACTCCACACAAGGATGGGGATTTAACTGTCCATGGTGAGAAACCAGGTTCTGGAAATTGGGAAGGAAATTCCGGGCGGATTCGCTGTTTGCTAATTTCACAGGTCCCGAGAGTACATTTACAAAATCGAGTATTGCCTTTTGGCTGCGATAATTCTTGGTTAAGTCCTGACATCCTTCGAGCGGAATTTGATTCCCCAGATCTTGGAATAATTGCACATCGGCACCACGAAAGCGATAAATGGATTGCTTATGGTCGCCCACGGCAAACAACTTCCCGGAAGCGAGTTTGTCTCCCGCAAGGTATTGAACCACTTCCATTTGCACCGGGTCGGTGTCTTGAAGTTCGTCAATCAAAAGGAAACGGAATCGCCGCTGGAGTTGCCGGCGGATGGAAGAATTGTCGCGAAGGAGATCTCTTGCCAGGAGCAACAGGTCGGCAAAATCGACGAATCCATGCCGATGTTTTGCTTGTTGGTAACCTTGATTGACTTCGGATGCAACATTCAGAAAACATTTGCCCACCTGGATTGCGGAGGGAATATTCTCAGCGATGCCGGCAAACAGCGCCAGCCGGTAAGAAATCTCTTGGCGAAATTTGCTCAGCGAACCTTTAACTTGCTCATAGATTTCTTCCGATGGCCAGGCATCGGCCAGTTCGGTGCCGTTGACCTTGGCCACTTCCTTTAGTTGCGGCAAAAGGGCGGATAAATCCTCTGCATGGGCCATTTGAGGAAACACCTCCAAAATGGTCTGAACCCGGGCAGCCTTTTTGGGGCCGATACATGGAGTTGATCGCAGCAATCGCAAACAGCGGGCAATCGCTGGGTTTGCCGAAGTTAGATACCGAACGTACTCGGGGAAAAGGGAATTCCGGGCCTGATTTTGCCAGCTTTCCGCAATATCCTCGGTCGCAAGTCCAGACCAATAGTGTTGCAGTTGCGGTTCCCGGTTGCGGATGAGTAAGCGGATGGTTTCCACCGTTTGCCGCCAACCAAAAAGGACTACTAACTCCTGAAGGTCTTTCCCCGCTGTTGACTGGGCAGTCAGTAATTCCTGCAAGGCCCGAGTGAGGGCCTCGTTTTCCAGATTGACCGCCAAATTTTCTTCCAAGACATCAAAATTGGGATCAAGCCCGGCTTCCACAGCATTTTGTCGCAGCAAATTGGCGCAAAAGGAGTGGATCGTGGATATTTGGGCGTTTTCCAGATCCCGGTGATGTTTCTCCCAGCGTGTTTGGTCCGCTTCTCCCGAAGAATTGGCCAGTTTGTCGAGGACCGCTTTGCGAATCCGATCCCGCATTTCCCTGGCAGCACGATCAGTAAAGGTGATGGCAACAATTTGGCGAACCTCTGTTTCACCAAGTTCCAGGTGAGAGAGAAACCGGCGGGTTAAGACCTGAGTTTTTCCGCAACCGGCTCCGGAAGAAAGTACTACTGAGCTTTTTCGCCAATAAACTGCTTGTTCTTGCTGAGGAGTTAATTCCATTTATGGCCAGAAGGAAAGGTGCCGGGTTTATTTTCCAAATCCCTGGAATCGCTTCAACAATTGTACCAGAGCCCGAAGAGCACAGGAGCTTTAATAACTGGCGTAGGATTTCTCTTCCACGATTTGCGAACCAAGCAATACATTAATTTCACGTTTTACTGAAGCCCGTTTATCGTTTTCCCGGTAAACTGATCGAGCCAGCTGGATAAACCGGTCTCCGAAATCTCCTTGGCGTTCGCAATCCCGGATGTCATCTTCAATTTGCCATAGCGATTCATTTACCAGTTTGAGTTTTCTTTCCAACTGGGCAATTTCACCGGATTGGGGGACAGCTTCCTCATAAACTTTCCGTAAAATCGAAAGTTCCAACCGCACATTTTCAAGCTTCTCCGGGTTTTCAATGTTGGCATTCTTGATCTCCAAGATGGTAATCTTGTCGACCAATTCTCCGGGAGAAATATCTACCTTGATGGCTTTAAGTGTGTTGACGGACATAAATATCCTTTCTTTTGTGATCCAGTGATCGCATCCTTGTTGGATCTTCCTTTCGGATTAAAAAGGAAATGGATGGAAGAGTCAACCCAGTCAATTTACCCGGGTTATCATCAACAAGAAGATGTAGTGGACCCCAAAAACTGGACCACCGAATAAGATAGTATTCGAGTCT
>CAZPPD010000303.1:0-6842 GCA_964588185.1 uncultured Alcaligenaceae bacterium
GCTGGAATCGATAGTGTAGGTCCCTTGCCTCATTAACTTGTTTCTTAACCGCATCTCCACTTTCCCATTGGAAAACGTCATATATCGCTTGTAGGGAATTTTAACACCCTCTGCGGATGGGTCCTTTGTTATGACCCAAGTTCCTTGAATACCTTTTTCCGGACTCAGGTTTGTTCGATCGACAACCTTTTTTCCTTTGGATTCGCTGTTGCCGGGATCGGCATCCGCATTTACATCCTTCTGTCCATCTCTTTTAGACAGTTGTTTCCCTTGATTTCCACAGCCATGGGAGAAGCATACCAGACCTCCCATAGCAAACACAACTAACAGACGGCCAAACAATTTCTTCATGGATTACCTCCTTCGAATTTTGTTAATCACTTAGTATGGAGGAAACCATAGGGGAGTGGAAATTAAAAATCACAATCTCCGCGAAAGAGAGATACCAAGGCGAACGATCGGTGATGACCACGTCGGGAAGCAGTCCATATTTTTCGGTTCGCCAAGAACCGCTTATTTCAGCGAGAAGTCTCCAAAATTAAGGGAGAACAATCCGCAAAAGAGCGTCACTGGCTGCTTGGCGAACTTTGGCACTATCATCTTTTAGGGCTTTTTCTAATGTCGGAACGGAAGGTCGGGCGATAGGGCCCAGGCTGCCAAGGGCTTGAGCGGCGTATACACGAATCTGATCTTCCTGACCCATTTTTAAAGCTTCTTCGAGGGCATTCAAAGCCGGGGATAGTTCGCGTGCTCGGTTTTGAGGATTGATTCCAATAACCTTGAAGGCTTGTAACAAAGCAGCCCGAGATTCTGCGTCGCCCTTATTTCTTATTCCTCGAATCACCGAATCGGTGCTCTTTTGGATGATTTCCTTGATTTGGTCTCGGACATCTTCGCTTTCCGGTTTTTGGGAGCCAACGGCCAGGTCTTCCAAGGCATTGGCGGCAGAGAAACGAAGGCCCGCATCTCGTTCGCTGATTAATTTCTCCAAGCCAAGTACCACTTCTGCGAGAATATTTTTTTGGGCATTTGTTAAACTTGCCGTATCATTTCGAGTTTTGGCCATGCGGGCTAAACCCAACTTGCCTAATGCTCGCGAAGCAGCCCAGCGAACAAAAACGTCCCGATCCTCAAGTCGTTTGGACAATTCTTTGGCTATAAAAATGACTTGGTCATCCGCATCGGCCGGAAAGGCATCGCCGACTTTTTCCAAAAATTCACAAGCGGCCAGGCGGACCTTGACATTAGAGTCATACAAATCTTTGGCAACAACCATAGCTCCATCTACCAACGATTTGGCCAATGGGTCATCTGCTTGGAGGATTGCTTTTCCTTTTTGGAAAGAAAGCGGCAGGAGTTTGGTGTCAAATTCCGGAACCTTTGCAGGCGGTGGTGCCTTGGGTATTTCGGCCGGCAGGGATTTTAATTCCAGGCGAATGTTGGCGAGATAATCCAAGGTTTGACGGCCCAAAATTCGTATGGCTGGGTCGGGATCCTTCAAGGTAGCCAGAAACGCTTTCGAGCCAACCGGTTCCTGGACAATTCGAACTACATCGATGATCTGATTGCGGAATTGGGAATAAAGAAGGCGGTTGCCAAACGTGTTTCGCAGCACCTTTAAAAAGCGACTGCTTTCTTCCGTAGATATACAAACATCCCGAAGCAACTCAGCGTTAATGCGGCGAACGCGGACATCGGGGTCATTTATTTTTTTCGAGATAATCTTGATAACCGCCTCACCGGTCTTAAGAACCTCGTCAAAACTTAATAGCTGATCATTCGATCGTTCAACATAAAGACGCAACAACTCATCAAGGGCCTTTACTGCAGCCAAGCGATTCTCCGCCTTGGGGTTGTTCACCATGGCTAAAACGGCACTTTTGACCCTATCCGGGGAGACGCTGCGAACCTCCATTTTCGGTTCGGGAATCGGCGCTTCCGGATCTAAAAGGGGAGGTATTACTTTTTCCAGAGGATAGAGTCGGGCAAAGCTTTTTCCCAACGCCCGAACACCTGCCCGCCGGACTAACGGAGGTTGCCTTTCATCCATAAAAACAAGCAAAGTTGGAATCAAGGAACGAACAAATTCTAATCTCCGTTGGAATAGCGATTGAGAGGCCGCCGTGAGTGACTCTCCCAAGGTACCGATGACTTCCGCAATGGCAATCTTGGTTTGGGCAGGAGTCCTTGGGTCGGAACCAACTTTATGGATACCTGCCTTTAACCTTTTCTCCACCTCTCGGAAAAATATGGTTTGGTTAGTGGTTAATTCCGGAAGTCCGTTTTGAAGTTCCCAGGCTTCCCGGAGTGTAGGAATGGAATCCAGTTGGTTGAGATGTTCCTCTTTGAATCGATATTCCTCCCTTTGTTCCAGAAGCTGACGGAGTTCATCCACCGGGTTCCCGCCAGCCAACACAGGAGAAGCTGGAAGGACTAAAGAAGCAAGAAAACCGAAAAGGAATCCAGTCGAAGGAATAAGTGTATTAGTCCTTAACATGTTACAAACCTCTCAAAGCTGCCCAGTTTAGGCTGCCATTGGTGTGTACGTCCCTGATTTCTTTGGTAAAGCTCTAGTTAGAGTATGACTTCCGTTTGATTCTCATGCCAAGGCAGATGGGAAAACTCACGCCTTTCACCATACTCGGAACTGGGGGAACCGTCAAAGCGGAAAAGGTTAACCAAAGCTGTAGGGCGGGAGACTCCCGCAAAGTTTGTCTCGTTTATTTCTTCTTGTCGCCCCAGTGGCTCGGGTGATAAATTAACACCATGTTATTTGATGAGCATTCCTCAACTTTGGTACTTCCGCAAACGAACACCAGTTTCGAAGTGTATTTGCTAGGAACAGTGGATTTCGATGCCGCACTCATTTTGCAGCGACGGCTAGTATACGAAATATCAGGTAATCGTAACCGGGCAGCTTTGATCTTGTGCCAGCACCCTTCGATGATAACCGTTGGAAGGCAAGGAAGTTACGCTCATATTCTATGCGACCACGAAGAAATGCAAACACGCCAATGGAGCGTTCGGTGGGTCAATCGGGGTGGTGGATGCTGGCTGCATGGACCTGGGCAACTGGCAATATATCCTATTTTGCCCCTGGACTCTCTTTACCTTACCCTCCAAGAATATATTAGCGGCTTACAAAGTGTGATCATCTCTTTGATGAGAGACTTTTCGGTAAAGGGCCAAACCAGGGTAAACCAAACCGGTGTTTGGGTAGCCAATCGCCAAGTTGCTTCCATCGGCATCGCGGTCCGCGACTGGGTCACTTACTATGGAATGATCCTTAATGTCAATCCCGCTCTGGAAGGTTATCAATTGGTCCGGAGTAATGGTGACGATGACCAACCGATGACTTCGCTGGCACGTGAGCGTTATGGTCCCATTAGTCCATCCCTGGTCCGGCAACAATTGATTGAACATTTTACCCAACGGTTTAGCTTTTCCGAGATGTCCTTGTTTACCGATCATGCCTTGTTAAAACAATTTCGCGAATCATGAGAAAAGGCTCCGTGAATGATATCTCTTCCCACTTTAGAATCGACCACCCCCCCCCAACGCAGGCTGCCTTCCTGGCTGAAGCGGTCATTGCCGAAGGGAAACGAAAACTTCTTTACCAATGACCTGCTACGGGAACTGCGGTTGGAGACTGTCTGCGAAAATGCCCGCTGCCCCAATCTTCCCGAATGTTACAGCCGGCGAACCGCAACTTTTATGATCCTGGGAAATGTTTGTACTCGGCCTTGTGGCTTTTGTTCGGTACCTAAGGGAACTCCGGATGATTTAGAGGACGACGAACCGGCACGCGTGGCAGAAGCATCTCATCGTTTGGGACTTAAACACGTGGTCATCACTTCGGTTACCCGGGATGATTTACCCGACGGCGGGGCGGACCACTTCTATCGCTGTATTCTTGCCGTCCGAGAGAGAACAGGTGCGGCGGTAGAGGTTTTGACTCCTGATTTCCAGGGGAATAAAGCTGCCATCGACCGGGTGCTTGAGGCCCAACCGGAAGTGTACAACCATAACATGGAAACCGTGCCCCGCTTCTACAAGAAAGTTCGCGGTCGTGCCGATTACCGGCAAAGTCTGGATTTATTGGCCCATGTCAAACAACAGGCACCACACCTTGTCACCAAAAGTGGCTTGATGGTTGGCCTTGGCGAAAGCCATGAAGAATTGCTGGACACCTTGGCGGACCTCCGAGAGGTAGATTGCGATGCCTTGACGTTAGGCCAGTATTTAACCCCGACTTTAAAACATATTCCTGTTGCCCGCTATCTTCCCCCGGAAGAATTTGAGGACCTTGCCGAGTTGGCCAAGTCGATGGGCTTTCGGCAAGTGGCCAGTGGGCCCTTTGTCCGTTCCAGTTACCACGCCGATGAAATGGTGAATATCCATGCCGACTCCCATTCGTCTCCCTGAACTGGGAACCGGCACCGTTCGCTTGAGTGTCTGGTATGCAAACGTGGGGGACCAAGTCCGCGAAAGAGAACGGCTCATTGAGGTTCTTGTGGACGGGGCGACATTTGATGTGGTTTCCCCTGGTAATGGCCGTTTGTCCCAACAGCGGTTTGTTGAAGGAGACAGCGTAGTTTCCGGCCAGATTTTAGGGATCATTGATACCGAAGAAGAATAGAATTGGGATAAGAATAGAATCCATCGGATTGAGGAATCCTGGTGAGCCAAGGTATTTTTATTTCCCTTGATGGCCTGGACGGAACGGGAAAATCCACCCAATGTGATTTGCTTGCTCAGTGGCTTCGAGATCTTGGACATGCCGTTACCCAATGTGTTGATCCCGGCGGCTCAAAAATAGGCCGGCAAATCCGCAATCTATTGTTGGATAACCGCCAACAAATGACCCTTCTCTGCGAAATGTTTCTTTTCATGGCCAGCCGCGCTCAGCTAACCGACGAAATCATTCGGCCCGCCTTACAAGGAGGGCATATAATCATCTCTGATCGCTTTTTGCTGGCGAATGTCGTTTATCAGGGCCATGCCGGGGGACTTAGCCCGGAGGATTTATGGAATATTGGAAAGATCGCAACAGGCGGTTTGCTTCCGAACCTTACCTTGGTCCTGGATGTTCCCTTAGAAATTGCCACCCAGCGGCGCAAGGAAATTGCTGACCGAATGGAAAGCCGTTCGCTGCAATTCCATGAACGGGTCCGTCAGGGTTTTCTCAAAGAAGCAGAGTTACACCCCACGAAAATTCAAGTGGTAGATGCTTCCGAAGATGTAAACTTGGTCCAGAAGAAGTTACGAGAAAAGATCAAACAGATTTTATGACATGGAAACATATTCACGGCCATGATCACCTTGTTTCATCCTTTAGCCGGGTAGTAGAACGCGGTCGCTTGGCCCACGCCTATTTGTTGGTCGGCCCCAAAGGAGTAGGCAAAAGTACGTTTGCTCATGAACTGGCAAAAGCATTGCTTTGTGAGGCGAACCCTGAACACAATCCGAAAAATCTGGAAGCTTGTGACCATTGCACTTCCTGCGGGTTAGTGGAAGCAGGATCACATCCGGATTTATTCCAGGTAAGTCGTCCGGAAGAAAAGAATGAATTCCCGGTTGATACGATGCGCGAACTTTGCCGGAATTTTTCGTTCAAGTCCGGACGCGGACGCGGTAAAGTTGGGATCATTGAAGATGCGGATGATCTTAATTCTGAATCGGCTAACTGCTTCCTAAAGACTCTGGAAGAACCTCCGCCGCGTTCGGTATTTTTCCTCATCGGCACCACTCGCGACCGACAACTCCCAACCATTTTGTCCCGGTGCCAAGTAGTCCGTTTCTATCCTGTTGAAAATGCCAAGATTGGCAAGATCCTGGAGCACCGGGGAATCGAAGACCCCAAGATAATCTCCAGGCTGCAACGGCTCAGTCATGGAAGCCCGGGAAAAGCCCTTTCGTTGGCCGACCCGGAACTGTGGAAATTCCGCGAAGAGTTGTTAAACGAGTTATCTCAGCACACAGTCGATCCAATTGCCGCTGGGGAAATGTGGCTGGGATATGTAGAAAAGGCCGGAAAAGAAATGTCCTTGCAACGCCGCCAAGCCATACGGACATTGCATTTATTACTCGAGTTTCTGAGCGATGCCTTAGCCTATTCCCAGGGCTTCGATTCCCGCGTCAGGGAAACAGACGAGGCAAAAGTAATCGATTCTTTCTGCCGCAACCATTCCCACGAACGAATCATGGAACTCATCGACCGCAGTTTCAACGCCGTCGAGCAGATCAATCGGTACATCCAAATTGCCATAGTTCTGGAAGGTCTAATAGATTCCTTCTGCGAAACTGAAGACTGACCGGGGGGAGCAAGCAGTTATCCCCGACGTCAAAAGAAAAGACCCACCGACAAGTCCTGTCACTGAGTCTTCCAGTCGGGGCGAGAGGATTCGAACCTCCGACCTCTTGAACCCCATTCAAGAAGCACCCGAATCTAACCCTCAGCCTGGGCAGGATGTTACAACTTCCATTCCCAACGTTTGCACCACTGTTTGCACCAGCGTGCAAGAAAAGGATATTTCGGCACTCGTGGAGCAACTAAAATCCTTGCCTTTGGGGGATAGGGCGAAGGTATTGGCAATGTTGTAAGAGTAAGTTGCCCGCGATGGGACAGAAAAGAAAATTGATTATTTATGAATCTTGCCTTATCTAAAATCTCTCCATCATTTGGTCCCATGGAATAGCTTTTCCTCTGCTGTGACGCAGACGCGGCCCGGAATGTTTCACGGCGCGCAGGAGATCGTCTCAATGACCTCTGTTCGGCCATATCTGCTGTGACCTGACATAGAAAAATCATTACTAAATATGATTAAGTCTCATGACCTCTT
>CAZPPD010000304.1:0-6828 GCA_964588185.1 uncultured Alcaligenaceae bacterium
GGGGTCAGGTACATTTAGTGCAAAGCACCCTTCGGGCCGTTCCGGCTAAATGTACCTGACCCCTTTTCGCCATGCCAGCCTGAGCACCGCTCTAGGGGGAATTGCAGAGGAAAGCTTGGGGGAAATCGCTATGCCCCGCACTCTCGGGTGTCCTACCTCACAACAACTGAAGCTATTAGTCCTCGGCAAATTGTCGGACCAGCAATCCGAGCAGTTGGAAGAACATTTACGTTCCTGTCTACGCTGCGGGCAAATTGTGAACACTCTGAAGGATGACCATTCTCTCGCCAAGATTCTTCGAGATTCCCAAGGAGTCGAAAGCGAAGAAAATTCCTTGGTTTCCAGCTTAATAGACCGCTTACAGAATCTGAAAAAAACGACCGGGCCTTCTTCCCAAAAAATCTCGAGTTCGGAAGTAGGCACCTTGGATGTTAGCCGCCTTCGACCGCCGCAAAAAACCGGGGAAATTGGTCGACTAGGCGGCTATCGGATTCTCGATGTGCTCGGCAGCGGGGGAATGGGAACGGTCTTCCGAGCGGAAGACGAGCAACTTCAACGGCAGGTGGCCTTGAAAATCATGCGGCCGGAAGCGGCAGGCAAACCCGCTGCCGGCGAGCGATTTCTGCGGGAGGCCCGGGCAACTGCGGCCCTGAAAAACGATCACATCGTTACGATCTATCAGGTGGGGGAGGACCACGGAGTTCTTTTCTTGGCCATGGAACTCCTCGAAGGAGAATCGCTGAAGGAATGGATGGAACGAAACCCAAGGCCCAATGCGGATGAAATCCTCCGCATTGGCATTGAAATCACCCACGGTTTGGAGGCGGCTCACAAAAAAGGATTGGTTCACCGCGACCTCAAGCCGGGAAATATTTGGCTGGAGGGTTCAACGAATCGAGTGAAGATTCTGGACTTTGGCA
The DNA here is from genome assembly GCA_964588185.1 of uncultured Alcaligenaceae bacterium. GTDB lineage: Bacteria > Planctomycetota > Planctomycetia > Gemmatales > Gemmataceae > CAZPPD01. The sequence continues at coordinate 921 of CAZPPD010000304.1, forward strand.
TGGCCCGGCTGTTGGAAGAAGTTTCCCCATTAACCCAAAGCGGAGTCATCCTTGGCACTCCTCTCTACATGTCACCCGAGCAAGCACGCGGCGAACCGGCGGATACTCGCAGCGATTTGTTCAGTTTGGGTTGTATTCTTTACCGACTTTGCGCCGGGGTAGAGCCTTTTCAGGGCACTACTTCCTACGCCATTCTCACCGCCTTGGCGACGGAAACTCCGCGACCGGTCCGGGAATTCAACCCGGATACACCTGAATCTTTGGCAAAGCTGATCATGCAACTGCTGCTGAAAAACCGTGCCGAACGTCCAGCGATAGCAAGGGAAGTTACCCTTTCCCTGCAGGTAATTCAACGCAATTGGAAGGGGAACACTCAGACGGCTCCCAAATCTATCCTTTCACTGCCCCCTGCTCCACAAAACCGGACGGCAAGGCCCCGTTGGCTTTGGATTACAGCATTGGCTTCCGTCGTCTTGATATTGGGTTTTAGTGCTTGGAAGCTGGGTTTTTTGACTCTCCACGGTGATTCAGACGGTAAGCATCAAGCCAATGACTTAAATGAACCAATAGCTAAAACGCAATCCGGAAAGAGGAGCGAGAATCGAAATTCTGCTCACATACCCTTTCCCAAAAACAGTTCTTTGGCTGAAAAGAAAAACTGGGTGCTTAAAGAGTTGGAACGGCGGAACCCTGGATTCGTTGGAAAAAACGCCACATTGAAACTCTCAGAGGAAGGCTTGACATTCCATGCAGAAAGTCAGCAGTCCTTGCACGATCCAACTCCGCTCAGTGCCTTGAGTGCTCTAAAGGGGATCGATGTCTCGCGAACGCAAGTTTCAAGTTTGCAAGCATTCGCCAATCTTGATTTATACTGGTTGGATTGTGGCGGGTGCTCTCAGATAACCAGTCTTGACCCCTTGAGAAACATGCCTCTGACAAACGTGTCGATCTGGGGAACCGGCGTCCAGGATTTATCCCCCCTTGCAGGTAGGAGACTCGATTACCTTGACTGTCACGATACTGAGGTGAACCAGTTGTCCCCGTTGAAAGGAATACCGCTGGTGGAGTTAAACGTAGGCGGAACCAAGGTAAAAGATCTTTCCCCGCTAAAATTCTCAACTTCCCTTCGATACTTGGACTGTAGCAATACCGCTGTCAGTCGGCTGTCCGCCCTCAAAGGCATCCCCCTGGAAGAGCTGTGGATCAGCAACACGCAGATAAAAGATCTATCGCCCCTTAAATCCATGACATCCTTGCAGTCCTTGAATTGTGGGGAGTATTTAGTTCGGGAGGCGGAGTGGTTGACACAACTGCCGGCTCTCAAAAAAATCAACAACCAACCTATCCCCCGTTTCCGGAAACAAAGGGATTAACTTATTCTCATACTCTCAAAATTGCCCCGCAAAATCCCTAAAACTCATTCATTCACAACATTCCGCATAATCCGAAGTTACCGGAAAAGGAACCTGGAATTCCTAACTCCACCTCTTGAGTGACCTTGTTCTCCAATGGCCATCATTTACAATAAAGTTTTGGTACCCCTTTTTGATTTTCAAAAATCCCTTAACTAAAAGTAAGTCGTTTATGGTTGAAGTCCTGCCTTGGCAGCCCGACACCGCTCAACAAGCCTTCCGAAAAGCGTTGCGCGTTTTAGAGGAGGGAGGGGTAGTTGTTTGCCCTTCGGATACGGCATACGTTGCAGCTGCCAACGCAGCATCGCCAAAAGCATTGGAAAGTCTTTGGGAACTTTCACCGACTAGTAAAGTAACCTTGTCGGTGAGGAGTGTAGCTGATGCTGAGCTTTGGGTGGGTAAGCTCTCCAAATTGGGCCGCCGTTTCGCCTCTCGCTGTTGGCCGGGACCGGTAACTCTGGCTTTTCCCGGTGATTTTCGGGAAGTAATTTCTTCTCGATTCCCGCAGCAGGTAAGTATGGCATTGTGCCAGGGTAGACACCTTCGGTTGGGGGCACCTTGCCACGAAAGTATTTTCAATATAATCCAAGCTTTCTCGGGATCCGTTCTTTATGTGGAACTAGCTGACCGAAAAGGGAAGAAGATTCTTCATTCTGCAGAGGAAGTAGCCAATTTACCTCTTTCCGATAAGGATTTAATCCTTACCGACGGCAAAACCCATTTTGCCAAACCGGCGTCGGTGATTCGGTTGGAAGGAGAAGGGTGGAAGGTCCTCAAAGAAGGAGCATTTGGTATCAAAGACTTACAATATTTTGCCAGCCGTCAAATTCTTTTCCTCTGCACCGGAAACACTTGTCGGAGTCCGCTGGCAGAAGCCTTGTGCAAAAAACTACTGGCCGACCAACAAGGCTGCCAACCCTCTGAACTTTCCGAGCACGGATTTTACGTGCATTCTGCCGGATTAGCGGCGATGATGGGGAATGAAGCAAGTGCCGAGGCAGTGGAAATCGCCCAGGAATTGGGAACCGATTTAAGTTCCCATCGCAGCCAGCCTCTGAATGAACAAATTTTGACTCAAGCGGACCATATATTTGCCATGACTCAAAACCATTTGGATGCCTTACATACTTTGGGTCTTAAGTTTGAAAATCCTCCCCAATTATTATCCAAGGAGGGAGAGGACGTTGCGGATCCCATCGGCCGGGAAAAGGATGTGTATCGCCAGTGCGCAAACCAAATCCTAAATTATCTCCATCAACGTCTTCCTGAGTTTCAATCCGCTTAGTTCGAACAAAACTGTATCGTGATTGAAAAGGATCTGTCATGAAAATTGCCATTGGGAGCGATCACCGGGGAATTGATGTCAAGAACCGGATTTTCCATTTCATACAAAGCCTGGGCCATGAAATTGTGGATCTAGGTCCGGACCAAAGCGAAAGTGTGGATTACCCCGATTTCGCTTTTCAAGTTGCCCATGCCGTCGGCGAAAAGCGGGTGGACCGAGGAATTCTCATTTGCGGAACCGGGATTGGTATGTGTATTGCCGCCAATAAAGTGCTCGGGGTTCGGGCAGCTCCCTGCCATGACCCGGTCACCGCGGAAATGAGCCGCCGCCATAATGATTCCAATATTCTTTGTTTGTCCGCTGATCTTCTCGGAGATGATCTGATCGAGCGGATGCTCCGCCTCTGGTTGGAAACTCCGTTCGAGGGAGGCCGCCACGCTCGCCGCGTCAATAAAATCAAAGATTACGAAGCAAAAATCCAAGATGGCATCGAACAGAAAACTTTACCCATCCAATAAGGCGACCCGGCAAGGATGCTTCATTACTTTTCGCCGCAACTTGGTTGTTTATCTCAATATTCGCCCAAACCAATTGCCGTCTCGGCGAACCAATCTTTCCCTCGGTTGGAGAGTCCGCCCAAGATCTCAATTGTGACGCCTTCTTACAACCAAGGCCGTTTCCTCAGCAGAACCATTGCCAGCGTTTTGGACCAAAAATATCCCGCCTTGGAATATATCGTCCAAGATGGCGGCTCGACAGATGATAGCCTTGCCATCCTAAAAAGATTTGACCGGCACCTTTCCTTTTGGGAATCCCACCCGGATGGCGGTCAAGCACGAGCAATTAACTTGGGACTCCAGAAAGCAACGGGAGATATCCTGGCCTATTTAAACGCCGATGACCTGTTGTTGCCGGGATCTTTGGTTCGCATCGCCGGTTTCTTCCAGGAAAATCCTCAGGTGGATGTAATCTATGGCCATCGCATTCTTATCGATTCCAATGGCAACGACATTGGCCGCTGGGTTTTACCGCCGCATAGCACGCTTGCCTTTTTGTGGCAGGATTTCATTCCTCAGGAAACTTTGTTCTGGCGGCGGAGGATTTGGGAGAAGGTCGGCGGCCTCAATGAATCGCTCCGCTTTGCCATGGATTGGGATCTTATCCTCCGCTTCTTTCAAGCAGGAGCCCGGTTTGCTCGTATTCCTTGTTTCTTGGGTGCTTTCCGGATTCACGCTTCCCAAAAAACTTCCAGTAAAATGGAAACTATCGGGTGCAAAGAAATAGCCCGCATTCGGGCAGCTTTTCATGGCCGGAAGATTTCTTCCCAAGAATTACAGCGGCGGATTTTTCCCTACCTTTTCCACCATGTCTGGTACAAATGGTTGTATAAATGGGGCTTGGCCGGGAATTAAACCAACTCAACACGAATCGCCAATCTCCTATCATCATTTTCGGAGGATTCATCGTGACGGATTATCAATGGTTGTTTTCAGAAGAAGACGATTCGCCTGAGCCTGAACCTCGACCACTCCAACCCACCTCAAAACCAAATCGCCGATCTCGTATCCTGGGTGCAGTCTTAGGTGCTGCCATCGGCGATGCCATGGGGCATCCTACGGAATTTATCAGCTCCTTTGAGGGCATTTACGAGCGTTACGGTCCCGAGGGGGTCACGAAATTCGAGCTTTACCGCGAGGACAATGGCCGGCGATATGCCCCCTACACCGACGACACGCAAATGGCCGAGGTGGTCCTGCGAACGCTGCTTGCCGGGCACGATGATTTGGAAGATACCATGACTCGGATGGCAAAAGGTTTTGTCCAGTGGTCTCATTTCCCGCAAGGAGGACATCGTGCTCCGGGGAATGCTTGTATGTCGGGTTGCCGCCGTTTGGAACATGGTGTGCTTTGGTCCGAGGGCGGCGGGGAAAGGGCAGGGGGGTGTGGTTCGGTGATGCGGGCCTATCCGTTTGGTTTGGTGTTCGCTGATGACATCAACAAAGCCGAACAATGGTCCGTTCAGCATTCCCGCTTGACCCATCGAGACCCCATTGCTTTGGCCGCTTGTGCCGCGATGGCGGTGGCCATGGTCCGCATTCTGAGGGAGGAGGATTTGGATATTATCACCGCGGAAATGATCGCCGCTACCGCCCGGTATTCGGGTCCAACCTCGCGAATGATGATGCATGCTCTCCATGATGCCTATTCCGGAGTCGGACCTCACGAATCTTTACAACGGCTGCAAGCTTGGGCAGCCCACGAGGCGATATGTGCGGCCACTTACATTTTCGCTCGCTATCCCAATGATTTCCGGGCGGCAATTTTGGAGGGAGCCAATACTCCGGGCGATAGCGATAGCATTGCCACCATAGCGGGAGCCCTTGTGGGAGCCAACTGCGGAGTCGAGGCAATTCCCAGTGAATGGGTTCGGGATGTGGAACGGAGCGAGGAATTGCAGGAGCTTGCCAAAAGCATCCCAGCTTAATGTCAGGGCCCGGCTTCAATCCCTGGATTGGGAGAGCCGGTCTTGGGGTTAAACGTCACCTTCGGCTGGGTTTTCTTCCACCGAGCCACGTCCTCAATCAAAACGTGCACGGCTTTTTGTAACTGGGTGTCCTGGCCTCGGGAAAGCTGGTCAGGCAGGTTTTCGACAAGAACATCCGGAATCAAGCCTTTTTTCTCCAGCAACTGTCCTTTGGCGGAAAAGATTGCAGTGCGCGGTATCTGAAACTTAGAACCATCGATCAAGCGAATCACTCGGGTTCCCAGAACTTTCCCGCCGGTGGGAGTCCCAACCACTTTGCCTAATCCCAGAGTGCGAAAGCCATTGAAAAAGATTTCCGTATCACTGGAAGAGCGTTGGTTGACCAGCAAAACCAGAGGTTTACTCCATTTTCGATCCCCAAAGCGAAATACATTGCCCACGCCGCCATCGCGAACCGCGAAGAAGGTGTGGGTTGTACCATTCAAGAAATTCAGAATCTTATCGTGGATGTAACCGCCGGGATTGTAGCGAACGTCCAAAACAATCCCCGCCTTGTCGAAGTTATCGGAAAACAAGGATCGGCGAAATCGTTTTAAGCCTTCCTTATCCATCCGATAGATGTGAATATAGCCGAGTTTCCCTTTGCTCAGTCGATCTACGGCTTCAGCTTGCTGTTCCACCCTTTGCTCATATTGCAAAATTGCTACGTTTTTGCGGCTGGTTGCC
>CAZPPD010000305.1:0-6823 GCA_964588185.1 uncultured Alcaligenaceae bacterium
AAATTCAGAGTGAATCCGCGATCCTAAACAATGGACACACCCCAGAAAAATGCCGTATATTTGCCGGCATGGGTAAAGAAGTGATGCTCCTCCCCTCGATGGCCAAGGTTTAATCCCTGCACCACCACCGGTTTCTTGGGATCGTGCTTTAGTTGCACCACCAAACACGACTTGATGGCCCGGTTGGCACTGGTGCCAAACCGTTTCGGCGGAGCGATGGAAACATGGCGATCTTCGACTTGAAGCTTCTCAATCGTCACTGGAAAACCCGCAACCGTAATGTTCGCATTCCGCCGCAAATCTTCCAGGGTCGAACTCTCCGGCACATGCCTGAGCCGAGTACATAACTTATCTTCCGGAGATTGATTTTCCACCCACCAAACCGATACCTTCGATGCCTCAGGGCCAAATGGTCCGGAATGAGCGCGAATTGTAGGCGCAGGATAGTCGAAGTCGTTGTACCACTGCAGGCCTTTAGGACTCTTGCCTGTCTTCTTATTGGTTACCTCCAGCCACATAAAACCGGGACGATAGTGACGCACTATTTCCTGAGGTCCGGGTTTGGTGTTGATGTAATCCTCGAATGACAGGAGTTGCTCCAAACGGGCTTCTTCGAAGAAGATACCATTTTGTAAAACGCCTACCAACCAGTTGTCTTTGTAGTTCAACCGATCCTTGTTATCCTGCACCAGCTTTGCATAAACCTCCCGTTTGAACCGCAGCGTCCCATTTAAACCCTGAACCAAGGAAAGCAACAAACGTTCTCCGCGCTGGAGGCGAATGTCTTGTAGCTTGGCCGATTGCAGCCGCGCTCCAAAATCATCTGTTGTCGATTTTAGCGTCAGAGTTTTCCATTGCACGTTTTGCTCGTGGCGACTAACCATGATGCCTTTGGGGAGATCGGTGACTGCGGAAAGATTCTGATACAGCCGTACCTTGGGCCGCAATGCTTCCTCCAAAGTCTGAGCAAGCTTTTCACCACTTTTCTCATTGTAAAACCGACCCGGTGGTTCCAAGGCTTTTACAATGTCAAATTGTTTTTCTGCCTTTTTTGCCTCTTGTTCATTCTGAGTGAAGCAAACGACATTCACCGCAATTCTACTGCCGGTAAATTTGTTCTTTAGAAACTGTGGAATACCAATTCGATTCCCCTTATTAAACTCCGTGTCCTCTCCATCCGTCAGGGCTAGCAACACCTTCGGCCCTTGATAGTTGTCCGGAAATCCGTTTTCTCGCGCCTCGTCCAGGGACCTAGCAATAGGTGAGGTGTAGAGGGGATCAAGACTATAGAGCTTGTCCATTGTTCGGGTAAGCTCCCGTTTGCCATACCACGGAGTCGGCTTGCGCAGCCACTCCCGCCTCACATTCCCATCCGGATCTTGCATCTTTGGAGCAGACTTATGACTAAAGGATTGAATGCTCAGGTAGGTCCCATCTGGAATTTTCGCCAGAACCTTTTGCAGAGATTCACGAGCAAATGCCAGCTTGGTTTTTCCGAACTTCTGCAGAGGATCCTTCATGCTACCCGACATGTCGATCACTATGCACAACGCTCCATAGGAAACCCCCTTTTGCAGGCGGATAGCCACCTTGGTTTCCGGAGGTGGAGGATACTTGGACATGATGACTTCCGGAGACTGGTGCACAAACAATTCCGTTTTGGAACTAATGCGCTGCCCACGGTAAACTCCACGGATATTTGCCTGTCCTTTGACTACCTTGGGCACCAACGGCGGAGCTACCCGTTCATCGCGAATGGAACTCTCCAGAAAATACCGCTTTTCCAATGTCCCGGCATCTCCATCTTCCGAATCCAACCATCCTTGGATTGGTAACCGGCCCTTGTAGAGATTATCGCTGAGATTCTTAAACGGACCTTCGGCATCCAACCAAACCATTGGGATTCCTGAAGGCAACTTGGGATCAGCCTTCAGATTCCATGCCAAAGCAAACTTCTGTTCCGTAGTCACATGAAACTCTGGGTTTTCTTTGACATTAACTTGAGTGAGCGTCAGATGTTTTTCTGCCAAGTCGACTGCTGTGCTCCGTTTCTTGTTTACAATCTTTTCCCCCGGGCGACCAGCTGCCAATCGCCGGGCATCTTTGAGGTAGGCAGTTGCCGCGGGAATGTAGTAGGTCGCCTTGGGATCATCCGAGTCCGCAAACCAGTGATCCTGCTGCGATCGTTTAGCTTGCCAGAGCAACAGGTCGTGAGTTCTCAACCTGCGCATGCCAATCACCGGATCAAAAGGATCATTGGGAATCAATGAAGCTTCTCCACCGCTAATCCGGCGACAAGAATATTCGGCACTTTTGAGTTTCTTGGCTGCAACCTTAAGGTCCGGCGAGTCGATACTTTCTTCCCAAACGGTGTGAATGTTCTGGCGGCGTTTTTGGAAGGTCTCTGCGAGGTAACCTCCTGCCTGGCCAAATTCCTTGCGGGAAAAGGCTCGATCCAACTGCCAGGACTTACCGGCAACCGTCAAGGCCATCCAACCCTGATGCTGCGCCCAAGTGCGGGCCTGATTAGCGAGGTCATCCGCATTCACCTTATGTCCTTCAAATTTTAGACGGCCGTCATGCAACTTATTGGAGATCCTCCGACTTTCTTCCAGCATGGCGATGCGAATATTGGATTCTATCAGTGGAGTTGCCAACACATTCTCTATCATGTGCCAATTTTCCTGGTGATCGGCTCTTTCCTTGAGTAGCCGGTCACATTCTTCGACCAAAGCAATGCGAAGATCATCCAGTTTCCGATTAACCTCCTTCGTCAGGCTCTTGAGGCTGTAGTTTTGCTGCGGAGGTGCATCACTCAGCGGTTGGTGAATCCATTCCCCTTTTGGATTTGCTCGTCCCAATAGTTTGCTTAGGTCGTCGATAGACTGAGCCAAGCTCTCAACATCCTTTAGGAGCTGCTCTTTCCCCAAAGGATGACCAGCCGCCCAATGAGCATAGTGCGGAAGGTCTGCTAACGCCCGGTCTTGTTGATCATAAGCTTTCTGTACAACCATGGCATCCTTGAGTGCCGATTCATAGGCACTTTTCCCCTCCGACAAATATTTTCGAGCTTTCTCCCACGAACTCTTGTCGGAACCAAACAGCCAGTCCTCGCCTAACCGCCTGGAATGATCCCCTTGATTTACCTTCTCCTGAATCCAAGGCATCACCTGCTCGCTATAGAGGTGGACCTGGCTGTTTTCCCCCGTAGCTGCCAAGGCGGTCCGTTCCGCCAATAGCCGAACCTCTAGAGCCAACCGAAGATCCTCTACCAAGGGCTGAGTAGGCGGGGCAATCTCATCGTAGAAGAGCATGACAAGAAAATGGACTTCCGTAGCTCGCAAGTTCCGTAAACTTTTGCCATTGACCCAACGTTTGAGCAGGTCGGCTGCTTGCTCCAGGTCAATCTGGGTCAGCTCTTTTTTCTGGACCAACTTGGCCATCACTTCCTTGCCCAGTTCCACCTGCAGGAGCTGCTTTTGTTGTTGGCTGGTTGTCGTACCTGCTCCCTTAGCCCAAGCCATCAACTTATCCCAGGCTTTCTTGCGATTGATATCTCCTTCTGCCTGCCACACATCCCGGAGCTGACTGGATAGCTCTTTCTGCGACCAACTCGGAACAATCCCCAACATCCGAGGCATGATCAAGGAGTTCCCCAAAGAATTTGCTGACGCAAACACTATCCCCGAACTACGAATGGTATCCGATAGTTGATTTAGTTTATTTCTAAGGATAACCTTCTTGTTGGTGGGGTCACCTGCTCGAAGGATCTGCTCGTAGCGAACTAACGTATCCCGATAACACCGCCACCAGTGGGGGCTGTAGACCTCCGGTGCAGGTATTTGTTTGCTCAAGGTCCGACACTCATTCCAAGCAGTTCGCATCTGGTCATATTGATTGAACTCAACCCCGGGAGCATCCGAAGGGACCTGTCCTTCCTGAGGTTCGGATAGCTGAACTAACTCAATACTTGCAGCCCGGTCTGCTCCGCCAAGAAGAACCGGTACCTGAGATGCATCGCGGTTGGCTTCCGCCCAGGATTTTACCTTCTCCCGAACATAGTCGTGAAGTTCCAAAACCGTCAGACGATTATTTTTGTCGGCATCCGCTGCTCCGCGCAAACCATCTATCACAAAATGAACGAAGATGGATTGCTGCCACTGCTCGGAAACCCAGGAGCGCTGATTCATATCCGATGAACTGAGGACCATCAGGTTGGGAATCTCCTCAATCTCTTTCTCCAGGCTCTTAAGCTTGCGGGCAAAATCATTGGTAAGCATCCCGGTCTGCCAATGGGCTGCCACCTGAGTAGCATCCAAGATAAGCACAATGTTTTTGTCGGCCAACTCCGGATCTTTCAGGGATTTGAGTACTTCCTCAATGCGGATTCGTGTTTTGGTGGTCGGATCGTTCGCCAACAGGTAGGCTCCATCCGCATTCGCTCCCCCATGGAGTGCCAGGTAAAGGATTAAGTTTTTCTCTTCGAAGTTGCGCGGAACCTCGGCCCAGATCTCCTCCCAGGTTTTGCCGGAGGTAACTTCTTGCGGTCCAAACAGCAGCCGAAGCTTGTCCGGCTTGACCCAGGACAATCGCGACAGCAGACTGGTTTTTTCCGCCCCCTGAGCCATGTCCAAGAGCCCTTTCCAGCCGTAAACATTATGGGGAATAGCCAGGTTTTCTTCATAGCCACTGCCGATCAAGACCAATGCCGCCGAGCGCGGCGGTTTCGGCATGACAATCAAGGCAATAAAACCACCAAGGACAACCACCAACGCCCCCAAAGCAATAAACAGCCGGGAACGATTTTTGCTGGGTTTTGCTGCGGATTTTGGATCAGCTTTGGGGCCTTGCTGCCACTGACGTTTGCCCTGGGTATCTGCAGTTGAAGATTTTCCGGCATTTTTCCAAGCATCCTTGGACATCGGAACCTCAATTAGAATGGAAGGATTGATTTTTTGAGTTGGAACTATGATATCCGGAATAACGGAAGGTTATCCAGGTATATTTTAACATGCATTTTTTGCTTATGAGCCGGTCGGATTGGTAGCTGGATTCGCCAGAACTCAGATAGGAAGGAACTCGGCTGAATTCTAGCGTATCCAGCTACCAGGTCACTTTTTCCCCAACAAGAAAAGAATATCCTCCACCACCCACTCGCGATTCATAAAACTAAGATTGTAAATCTCCCGAATCCGACGCTTTTGATCCACTAAGAAAATCCGCGAGGGATGATCCAACTGGCCATTCGCCGCCGGTTTGGCCCACATTCCCCAAGCAGTATAGGTCTTGCGAACCTCCTTGGGAGGGCCTGTCAGAAAGCTCCAATGCTTCCCATTAATTCCATAGAGCTGCATATACCGGGAGAGAGCTGCAGGAGTATCCCGCTCCGGATCCAAAGTGATCGACAAAAGCCTTACTTTGCCTTTCTTCAGGAAACCCCGATTTTGCAGAGAATCTTGTACTTGACTCATCCGGTGCGTTGTAGCCGGGCAAGTCCCATTGCAGGTGGTAAAAATAAATCCCACCAGCAAGACATCCTCCGGTAATTTCGAGAGCTGGATGTTGGTCCCCGTTTGATCCATCAGTTGAAAATCCGGAGCTTTCTTTATGACTGCCAGCCGAGGGGAAGTCTCAACAGATTGAGCCAACAAACAAGCAAATGTCAACGAAGCCAATGAGATCACTTTTACTTCTCCGAGGGGATAGAAGTTATTTCTTGTACTTGTTAATATCTTTCTGAACCGACCAGAAAAGAACCCGTGTAATCATATCACGCACGCCGACATGGTCGGCTAAATCATGATGGTCATAGCGGGTATAAAAGACCCTTTGCTTGCCCCGTTCCTTGACAATTCGCGACCAGGTCTGCGGGTGTGGTTCTTGGCTTTTCTTTCCGCCCACCATGTAAACTTCCAAATCCTCGGCCGGGTCACGGTGGCTATAACAACCTCCGCCGGGAATCGTCACTTTCATTCCTTTGAAGAAGGGATGATTCTCCTTCCCTTTAACCAAACGAATAAAGCCGTTTTTGGAGTTTCCATAATGCCCGCGGTAATCGACGCCAAATACTACTTTGTCCGCTTCCAGCCAATTTTGAAACCCATGATGGGCTTTTCGCATTCCGATTACCGGTTTGCTCAAGAAAGCCTTTTTCAGCTTCGCCAACTGAGCCGGTGGGGCCCAAGTCCGATACAAATTGGATAGAATCACATCACAATCATCCAGATATTCAATGCCGGTGAAATTAGTTTCCTTTTCATTCCGGGATTTTTCGGATTCCATCAACAAGCAGTTTACGTAAAAATTTGATTCCAAATACTTTTTGTAATCCCGGTATTGATTCTTACCCGGCCCATAAGCAATTAACAAGCGGATTGGTTTTACCGCGATTTTTTCACCGGCTGAGATTGGTGGAACAAAACTCCCGGGCAAAAAGAAAATGAGAGCAACCAGTAGAAAAAGAAATTTACCAGGAGAAGAAAGAATTGTTTTCATGGTGGTTTCCTAAAGATTCCGGCGGGATTTTAGTTACATACACTTCATTATCTTGATCATATCTCGCTGGTGCAGTCAAACAAAACCTGAAGATCCACTTTGACCATTAGAGAAGACAAAAAAGACTCCTGCTTTCTGATTGAGTGAACTAATCCTTAACCATACAATCGGGTGGGAAAAGAAGTTAAAAAAGTGTTTTTGGAATATTCGGATGAAAAGAGTCTCTGTTTTGCTGCAGGTAATTGTTTTGGCGAGCCTTTTACTTTGCCATTGGACTCCTGCCAACGACAAATCCCAAACAACCCTATTCGATAAAACCATAGCCCCT
>CAZPPD010000306.1:0-6808 GCA_964588185.1 uncultured Alcaligenaceae bacterium
GCACGCTCGGAGCGATTCCCAAACCAGCGGCGCCACCAAGGCAAACGGGCAAGATTTGGCACATTTCTACCGGAGATAAATTACGTACGCCCACCTAGAATTTGGTGGGCGGAGGAAATAGTTGGATTGATTATTCTTCGTTCCCGTTTGAACTCTCTTCGGCACCGTTACCGGCTTCATCCCCATTTTCCGCCGGCGGAGGAGCCTCCTCCTCTTGACGAGGCCGATTGTTCGTTCCGCGAGGAAGGCCGGTGTATTCCTTTCCTTCCCGTTGCGGGAGCTTGGTAGCTTTTCCAATGCGATCGCGTAGATAATAAAGTTTCGCCCGGCGAGAAACACCCTTCCGCTTGGAAACTACTTTGGCGATTTTCGGAGAGTGAATGGGGAATATTCTCTCCACCCCTTCCCCCTGGACTATGCGGCGAACCGTAAAGGTTTCCCGAATGCCCTCACCGCTTCGGGCAATAACGGTTCCGGTGAATACCTGAACGCGTTCTTTATTTCCTTCCAGAATCCGTTGGTGGACATCAACGGTATCCCCGATCTCGAAAAAGGCGATTTCGTCCTTTTTGAGACTTTCATCTTCAACCATCTGGATTAGTTTATTCTTCATGATTCCATCCCTCGCTTTTGTTCTCTTTTCGACTTCGCATTTCCGATTGTTCCTGCCGCCACTTGGCGATGGCCGGATGATTGCCGCTCAACAAAATCTCCGGCACGGTCATTCCCCGAAATTCTCTGGGTCGGGTATATTGAGGATATTCCAACTTTCCGGGAGTGCTGTGGGTTTCCTCGACAACACTCTCTTCATCCCCCAACACGCCGGGGACATACCGAACCACCGTATCAATCACCACCATCGCCGGGACTTCGCCGCCATTACAGATGAAATCCCCGATGGAAATTTCCCGCGGCTTTAAGCCAAGGCGAATGCGTTCGTCAAAACCTTCGTATCTTCCGCATAACAACAAGAGTCGTTTTTGGCCGGATAACTCTTGCACTACTGATTGGGTCAATCGCTCTCCGGCAGGAGTAAGCAAAATCAATTCCCCCGCCTCTTCTGCCTTAGCTTGAATCTCTTCCACCGCAGCAAAAACCGGCTCCGGCATAATCACCATCCCGGGGCCTCCGCCAAAGGGGCGGTCATCTACCATCTTGTGTTTTCCGGTAGCCCAATCCCGAATATTCCACAGGTTGATCTCAACCAACCCCCGATCCAAAGCCAACTTGAGAATACTTTGGGTGAGATACCCGGAGAATATTTCCGGAAACAGGGTCAGGACATCAAACCGCATCGGTTATTCGGCTGGTGGTTGCTCCTCCGGGGCTTCAGGAGAAGAAGTAGGTTGCTCGGGAGATTCTGTCGATTCTGCTGGCGGAGTTTCACTGGATTCCCCACCACCTTCCGTTTCGATTTTCTCCCACTTTTCCAGATATTTCTTGAGCAGGACCTCCACCTTTTCGGTCGGCAATGCACCGACTCCCAACCAATATTTTACTCTTCCGGCCTTCAAGCGAACGCGTTCGTCTTTCTCACGGATCATGGGATTGTACGAACCCAGTTCCTCGATGTATTTCCCATCTCGAGGGCGACGAGAATCGGTCGCCACAATGCGATAAAAAGGACGATGAGCTCGCCCCATCCTAGTCATCCGAATTCGAACAGCCACAACAATGCCCTTTTGCAACTCAAGTAGTAAAAAGTCAAATATACGATTCCCAAGTCAGGCAGGCAAGGGGAGTAGATCAAATCCGGAAATCAAGGGGGATTTTATTTACCCAATCTTCGAGTTACCACAGCTTGGATAAGATAACCAATGTGATTACCGAGAGCCTGATGTAAATTTGTCGCCTCCAGGAATGCTAATGCAAGAGACGCTTTGGGTTTTATTTGCGACCGGGGCTTATCCATTGTGGAAAGCGTGGATGTTTCACCGCAAGTCTCCCTTAATATACGCAATTTGTTGGACCATTCTGGCTTGGGCCGGCTGGGGTGGTTTGATCACCTTATCCATGCTTCCGGAATATGCCGGCGGATTGCAATTTTACCGATTTATCGCCTTATCCTTAACGGGATGTGCCGGCGTTGCCGTGTTGGGGGCACGGCGCCCGGGAGCTGCCGCCTGGAACTTTGTCATTTTGGCTCTCATCCTGGTGATGCTGTTACCTTTGGCCGAACAGGTTATCGTTGGAAATCAGTCCCCTGGATGGCCGCGAGCCGCTTTCCTGATTGGAACGCTACTCATTATCTTCCTGAATTATTTGCCAACTTGCATGACCTTTGGGGCACTCTTGTTCGCCTTTGGATGCGGTTGGGAAGTGTGGAGTTTTCTTTTTCCGGACCAAGCCGCCTTTTTGCATTCCCCGGGTTGGTGGGCGATGGCTTTGGTTCCTTGGGCCGGTTACGTGGGCTGGCTACGCCAACCTGCCCCGCCTTCCAAAACCGATGCGGTCTGGTTATTCTTCCGAAATTGCTATGGGTTATTATGGGGCCTGCGGGCGCGGGAGCAATTCAACCGCTCCGCAGAAAATGCCGGATGGCCAGTTCAGTTGCACTGGCAAGGGCTGCGAGTGAAAACCGGACACCAACCCCCCGATGAAATTCAACAAGCAGAGATTCTCGCTACCCTTCTGGCGTTGTTGAAACGGTTCCGCCCCGAAGAAGGCTAGCAATTACCGCAAGCCGGATCCGCCGCCCGGACGCATCCCCATGTTTCCACCCGGCATAGGACCGCCCATATTGGGAGCCGGTTTTGGAGCATCGTTGCGGTGAAGGGTGTCTTTTGGAAATTCGATATGCTTGTTGTATCGGGGGTCATTGTTCGGCGGCAATACGTAGTTTTCCGGTTCCTGCGGCGGTTTCAAGTTTGGTCGATTGCTGCGGCAACCGGCGGTCACAAATACCAAAAGCGAAAATAGAATCCATGTCTTCCACATGGAACACCTCCCCCGAACCTACCTGCCGAAGAAAAAAAGCTTGAAAATGGATCGGGACTATACCAGCGATCAGAAATCAATCAACTCCAAAATCTCGAATAAGTGTCCGGCCAACAGTCGTCCCCAATCGCCATGGTCATCGCCGGCCACGAGTGATGCCCTAAACTCCGTTAGACCCCGTTGCTTGACGGTACAAAAACCTAAAAATGATTGTCAGAAAGGGACAACCGATTCCAATGGTTCACCAAGACGAAAAATAACGGTTACTTCATTGCCAATCAGGGACAAACCCTTCCGGAGATCACGTTTCCTCATATTATCCTGCCCTACTAAATCCTATTCCCCTATTTGAAAATATCCGGTTGGGTAAAAGTGATCGGAAGCGAAGATCGATGATTCGCTGGGTTCGGTATAGAGGGCTTTTCGTGTAAGATGTCATTACACCATAAAAGGAGGTACCCCATGCGATGCTCGTTTACCCTTCTGTTTGCATTATCCTTGCTGCCGGCCCTTCTCGCTTCGGAACCCAAGAAAATAGAACAACCCAACTGTCCTGAAGGTATCATCGCTTTTTCGTCCTTGGCCCCGCGGCATTGGGATCTATACCTTGCCGAACATCCGGATGTTGAAAAGCGTTTGACCAAAGATGCAGCCCTGGATTTGAATGCAGCATTTTCTCCCGCCGACGATAAAATCGCCTTCGTCTCCGAGCGCGATGGGAATATGGAGATCTACCTTATGGACGCCGGCGGTGCCAACGTCCGGCGGCTCACAAAAAACTTCGCTCTTGACGATCATCCGGCCTGGTCGCCCGATGGAAAACAAATTGCCTTTGTTAGTACTCGGCAACCCGCACCGCCGGGGCGTGCCTGGAACGCGATTTATGTCATGAATGCCGATGGCTCCGGGATTAAGCGGCTGTCGCCGAAAACGGTAACCGACTATTCGCCGGCCTGGTCCCCCCGCGGCGATTTCATTGCTGTTGCTTCCGGCAGTGGCCGGGAAGGGGGTACCGATATTTATCTGATGAAACCGGACGGAACCAACCGGCACCTGCTCGTCAAGAACGGGGGTTGGCCGGCATTCATCGAAGGCGGGGCCGCTGTGGCCTTTCATAGCAACCGCTCCGGGTCATTTGGCGTTTGGCGTATCGGCGTGGATGGCAACCAACTGGAGCGTTTGACACCAAAATCTGTCGAGGCGTACACGCCGCGTGCCACGCCTGGTGGTACTAAGCTGGCTTTGGCAGTGAAACGCGACGGAGTTCGTCAGATCGAAATCATGGATTTGGAAACCGGCCAGTTATCCGGCTTTACCAAAGGACCATTCGACCACTGGAATCCCGCAATCGCACCCGACGGCAAGCGGGTTGTCTATCAAAAGATAAAGCCGGGAACGCAAACGCCCAACGTGGAATGGTGGGGCGGACCTCCTTCTACTGGACTCAAGCTGTTACGCCTTGCGGGTGCCTTTCCCGCATTCTCACCTGGCTTCAAGCACGTTGCATTAACCGGCGGCAACTTCGCACGGTTGGATGTGATGAGGCTGAACGGCTCTCAGCGGCGAACCGTTTATGACGCCAAACGGCGAACCCTTTTTAGTCTGTCGTGGTCAAAGAACCCCCAGCGTATCGCCTTCAGTCACGGCCCCGCTTTTGCCGACCCCAGTGACAACGTTAACATTGCCACCGTTAATCCCGACGGCAGCGACTACCAACGATTGACCGAAGACGCCGCCAACAATGCTTTCCCTTCGTACTCGCCGGATGGAAAACAGCTGGTTTTTCGCTCCGGTCGCGGCGGTTATAAGAACCTGTATGGGATGGACCGAGACGGCAGCAATTTGCGGCGGCTGACAGAGGGCAAATGGACGGATACCATGTGTGATTGGTCACCCACAGGAGAGTGGATTGCGTTCGCAAGCAATCGCGGCAAGAATTTTGAAATTTGGCTTATTCACCCGGACGGCACCGGGTTGAAGAAACTCATTGGCGGCGGCGGCCGCAACAATCATCCTCATTTCTCTCCGGACGGCAACTGGATCGTGTTCACAAGCCAACGTGCCGGATTCTCCGCCGAAGAGATTTCGTTGCCCTCCAATCCCCAACCCTATGGTGACCTGTTTGCCATTCGGCTCGATGGTACCGGAATGGTCCGGCTCACTCATGGTCCTTTCGAAGAAGGTACACCGGCATGGGCCCCGCTGATGGACCTGAAAATCTCTAACGAAGGCAAAAAGTCCGGAGAGAAGGAATATTAATATCTCCTCTCCGGCTATGCCACTTCGTAACCTTCGCCAAGCGATTTTCCTGTAAACCGGAAGGAATAATAATATCCCTTCTCCGGCTATGCCACTCCCAACCGGGATGGCAATGCCAATAAAGGTCAATACGTTCCTATCAGCGGTTGGCTGTTGTCACCTATTGCCAATGACATCATCCTTTGACATTCATTGGCCCTATCGTCACTCCATTTAACGTCACCTAATATAGGTAAATCCCGGAATTCCTTTTCCGACTTCAAAAATCAACAATCACCAATCGAAAATCATCAATCAAGAATTCTGCGTTTTCAAATCTCCTTTGTCTTGACCCGAATTTTACCCCCGACTATAACCTCGGCTCATTTTGTTCGGCTTTCCCACGACTGAAGAAAGAACAAAAAATTGCGAAGGAAAATAGCACTCCTGATTCTCATCTCCTTGGCTTTCTTGTTAATTGCCAATGGAGTCCTGTTAGTGAAAATGATCCGATTCCGCCGGCAACGGGATAACTGCCGGGCTGAATTGCAAACCATGTACGGCCATCATGAGAGATTGATCCGGGTGGTTCAAAAAAGCCAACGCCGGCGCGACCATCTCTTGGGTCAAATCAGCTCTCTGAAAGAACGCCTGATAATCAACCAGGAAATTAAGCTGCAAAAGGATTCTGCAAGATTTGTACAGTTATTTTTTCAGGATTGTTCTGAAGGAAATATACTCCGGAAACCCCAAGAGCGAGATCTGGCCATTTCCACCAACGAGGATCGAGAATATCTATCCCGGACACTGCGGAAGATCTTCTCCCAGCCCCCCGAGGAATATTCGCCAAAAGAAAAATGCTTGCACATACTCCGCTTTGTTGCTTCCTACCACATCCTCAAGCGGAATGCGGGTACGGCTACTAAGATCCTCAAGGATGGACACGCGATTTGTGGCGGATTGACGGTGGTTTTCGTAAACTTGGTACGGGCCGCCGGATTACCGGCTCGCCATACCGGCCTGCACAATCTCCCCGGCCAAGGCGGCCATTCCGCAGCCGAGGTCTATTACCAAGGGAAATGGCATTTCTTTGACCCGACCTTCGGCATCTTCTTCTCTACGTTGCCCACGGCTGGCAACTCGGGACAGATATTATCGTTAAGGGAAATGATTCTCGATCCCCAACGCGGAAATTTGATGGCGGTTGTCGAACACCCTTGGCAAGGGTTTGAAGCCGGGGACAATATCCTGAGGGTCCACCAAGTCGGCAAGCTATTTACCGATCGCTCTAATCTGGAGCCGTTCCCAACAAAATACCGACAGTTATTGCAGAAAGCGTTCCCGGTCACTTTTGGAAAGCCCGCCAAAGGTTTCCATCCCATCGTCGCGGATTTAACTACAACGAGGTTATTGTCCATCGGGAAAAAAAACAATTCGCACCGGGATATGGCTTCCGCCAATGCTACTCATGACAATGTGGGCTTTTATTATGTGGGCGGCAGGAGTTATCATGTTTTGCAACCATTGGTGTTAAAATTGGATCGACCCGGGCCGGTAACGGTAGAATTTCATCGCACCGGGACATACCAAGGTAAACTGGAGCTGCTTGCCTTTAGGGATATGCACGAGGCGT
>CAZPPD010000307.1:0-6807 GCA_964588185.1 uncultured Alcaligenaceae bacterium
AAAATCATGTGCAGGCTATTGATGAAGACCAAGGAGAATATGATGGCAGAACCAAAAGGCCGCCGCGAAGGCGCCGTCAGAACGCGACCCCGTACTGCACCCAAACCCTCGGCACCCGATTCCTACGGCGAGGAACCTCGGTCGATGCAGTCTACCTTACCACCCCCGGAGGGCTTCAACGGAGCCGGACTGGAACCGGGGGGCTTTGATGAAGAAACCAACAGTCGCTACGAGGAAATCAAACGCGGCGGCACGCACATCACGGAACTGCAGCAGATGACCATGAACCAGCTGCTCCGCACCGCCAAAGGAGAAGGCCTCTCCGAATACACCGGCTTGAAAAAACAGGATCTCATCTTCAAGATCCTCAAGGAGCGAGTAAAGCAAAACGGCTTGATGTTCGGCGAAGGAACCTTGGAGGTACTCCCCGACGGCTTTGGCTTCTTACGAAGTCCCGACTACAACTACCTCCCATGTCCCGATGACATCTACATCTCCCCGAGCCAGATCCGCAGATTTGGCTTGCGAACCGGAGCGGTTGTCGCCGGCCAAATCCGCCCACCGAAGGAAAACGAGCGTTACTTCGCTCTCCTCCGGGTGGAAGCGATTAACTACTGTGACCCGGAAATTCTGACCCAGAAACCGGTCTTCGATGACCTCACCCCCCTGCACCCCAACCACCGTTTGGTGTTGGAAACCGAATCGAGTGAAATCAACATGCGGGTCATGGACTTGGTCACTCCGATCGGTAAAGGACAACGGGGTTTGCTGGTAGCTCCGCCGCGAACCGGAAAGACAATCTTGCTGCAAAAGATCGCCAACAGCATCATCAAGAACCATCCGGAGTGCTACGTCATCGTCCTGCTCATCGACGAACGCCCGGAAGAAGTGACCGAGATGGAGCGAACGGTCCGCAGCAACCATGCGGAAGTCATCAGCTCCACCTTCGACGAACCAGCCAGCCGGCACGTACAAGTAGCCGAGATGGTTATTGAAAAAGCCAAGCGCCTGGTGGAATTCGGCACCGACGTTGTGATCCTACTGGACTCCATCACGCGTCTTGCCCGAGCCTACAACACCGAGGTACCTCACTCCGGAAAGATCCTCTCCGGTGGTATTGACGCCAATGCTTTGCACAAACCAAAGCGATTCTTCGGAGCTGCCCGTAATGTCGAAGAAGGCGGCAGCCTCACGATCTTGGCGACTGCTTTGATCGACACCGGCAGCAAGATGGATGAGGTCATCTTCGAAGAGTTCAAAGGCACCGGTAACATGGAACTTCACCTCGACCGCCGCCTCGTCGAAAAGCGAGTTTGGCCTGCTATCGATGTCAATCGCTCCGGCACGCGGAAAGAAGAATTACTCCTTTCCGAAGAAGACTTACGCAAGAAATACATCTTGCACAAGGTACTTAGCGATATGAATCCGATCGATGCCATGGACCTCCTTGTCAACCGCATGTCGCGCAGCAAGTCCAACGAGGAGTTCCTGCAAACGTTGAATCTGACGTAGGATATTGAGTCGAATCTGGAGACATGCTTGCCTCTAGGCAAGCATGTTCTCCTACCCGGAACAATTTGTGAGCGAAGAATTGCCTTCTTCTCAAACCGCCAAGATTAACAGACCACCAAAAAAGAGTTGAGGCAAAACAAGTGCTAATAGCCTCTCATGACTTGTTACAAATACTTCAAGGGTATACAGCAATTTACTTCCCAATCATTTTCTCAAACTCATCTTCTGAAATTACCTTCACTCCCAGTTCCTGAGCTTTCGATAATTTGCTACCGGCATTCTCTCCGGCAATCAGGAAGTTCGTTTTCTTGGACACACTGCTAGTGGCCTTGCCGCCTAGGTTTTTGATCAGACCTTCGATCTCGTCGCGGCTGTATTTGTTGAGTGTCCCGGTCACTACAAAGGTTTGCCCGCTTAAGTCCGCTCCACCCAATTGGGCCGGGGAGGGTTTTTTATCTTCGGTAAGCTTCAAGCCCAGTTCCTGAAGTTCGGCAACGGTGGTTTTTCCCAGGTCGCTCTGAAAATAGTTGTGGATGTCTTTGGCCATCACCTCGCCGATTCCATTGATGGCAGCGAGTTCCTCCGGAGTGGCAGCCTGAAGTTTCTCGATGTCGCCAAATTCCTGAGCCAACAACTCTGCAACGCTGACACCCACGTGCTCGATGGCCATGCCGGCCAACACCCGGGGCAGTCCCCGTTGTTTGCTGGCTTCCAGTTGATCCAAGATATTTTGAGCGGACTTTTTGCCCATACGCTCCAGGCTAACCAAGGATTCCTGATCCAGCCGGTAAAGATCGGGAATAGATTGCACCAGACCTTTGTCTACAAACTGCACAATGATTTTCTCTCCCAGACCTTCGATGTCCATGGCATTGCGAGTGGCAAAAGAACGGATTTGCTTTTTCAAAACCCCCGGGCACTTGGGGCCGCGCTTACACCGGTAGAAAGCCCCACCCTCATCCCGTACGACCGGTCCCCCACAACTCGGGCACTCAGTAGGCATCGACCACTCTTTTTCCTTGCCGGTGCGGACCGCTTGTTCGGACCGAACGATGTAAGGAATAATCTCTCCCGCTTTTTCGACCACAACCATGTCGCCAACGCGGATGTCCTTGCTCTTGATGAAATCGGCATTGTGTAAACTGGCCCGGTTAACCGTCGTGCCGGCTAATTGCACCGGTTCCAAAGTAGCCACCGGAGTAAGCGTCCCTTGTTTGCCGACATCCACATCAATCCGCAGCAATTTGGTGATCTTTTGCTCGGCGGCAAATTTGTAAGCGATGACATAGCGCGGTGACTTGGCCGTGGTTCCTAATCGTTGTTGTTGGGAAAAATCATTTACCTTGACGACTAGACCGTCGGTCTCGTAGGGGAGTTCATTGCGGCGATGTTCCCAGCTATCGCAATATTTCAGGACCTCGTCAATGGAATCAAAGGATTGCGTGTGGGGGTTGGTGGCAAAACCGAATTCTCTCAGGCGTTTCAATGCCTCAGAGTGGGTCTTAATTTCGATCCCTTCAACAGCCCCAATACTGTAGGCGAAGATTCGTAAACCACGGTTTGCGGCAATCTTTGGATCGAGGGATTTCAATGTCCCCGCGGTTAGATTCCTCGGATTTGCAAAAGCCTTGAGTCCTTTCTTTTCCTGTTCCTTGTTGATGCGGACCAACTCGGCGCGGGTCATGTAGACTTCACCCCGAGCTTCAAACAATTTCGGCGGTTTCTTGGTCCGAAGGCGAAGTGGAATTCCGCCAATAGTCTTGAGGCTGTGGGTAACATCGTCCCCTTGTATCCCGTCGCCGCGCGTAACGCCTACCGTAAATGTCCCGTCTTCGTAAGTAAGTGAAATTGCCACTCCGTCTATTTTCAGCTCGACCACATAAGTAAAGTCTTCCTTGGGAATTAACTTGCGGATACGCTTATCAAAATCACGGAGACTTTTCTGGTCGTAGGAGTTGTCAATCGACAGCATCGGCAACCGATGTTTCACGGTTCGGAAGCCTTCAATTGGTTGCCCCCCAACGCGTTGGCTGGGACTGTCCGGAGTTATAAGCTCCGGATGCTCTTTCTCCAGGTCGATTAATTCCTGCAGCAGTTTGTCGAATTCCCGGTCGGAGATCTCGGGGCTGGTTTCTACATAGTATTTGTAGTTGTGATAATTGATCTGCTCGCGAAGTTCCTCAATCCGTTGTTGGTCGAAAAGCATGGTCATTACTCTGAAAGGTCCGAAAGAGGAGATTTGGATTCCTGTGATTCGGGCATTTTGGCCATGCTTTTCTCCTTTTTCAAGCGCCGAAACCGGTCCAATCCCATACTGGCGAACCCAAAGAAGGTCATGAGACCCAATTCATATAAGAGCCATTTCCATCCATCGTTCCGCAAAGCATCGCGAAATGGAGAAGGGGGCGGAATCTGCCCAGCTTTGGCTGCTTTATCTTCAAGTATGGGGACGAAGGCATACGCCAAGGCGGTGATTACAAAGAGGAGGCTGGAGAGGAGTAGGAGGATGTAGAAGGGATTGTGGGGTTCTTTGTCCTTGGCCATTGTTGCGAACCTTAAATTTCAATGCTTGTGACTATCCTATTGATAGCAAGTTCCTCCTCAAAAGTTTTAGTTTAATCACTCTCCGTCGAATACCCAGCCCCTTTCCAGGCATATATCCCTCCCGGAAATCGTTTGACATTCGTGTACCCAAGCTTCCTTGCCCACATGGCACCGTTGTGGCTCCGTTTGCATTTGACGAAGCCGCAGTAGACCACGATCAGCTTTTCTTTGTCCTCGCCTAAAAATTCATTGTAGTCATCCTCGGATTTTCCGCCCGTAGCTTCGCTGTCCCACGTCTCCATTTCGCCCTTTTTTGGAAAGAGGAATTGCTTGGCTCCGGGAATATGGTTTTGCTGGTAGCTATCTTCGTAAGGCATCGTGTCGATAAGCAACATTGGCGTATCCTTGTCGAGTAGCCCCTTTAACTCCTCTGCGGTCAAGAGTTCGTAATCCCCGCTTTTGGTTTGGCGAGCTAATGCGACCGCGACCTTGTCCGTTTCGACTTCTTGTTGAAATTTGTTCGTGCCGCAGCCGGAGTTGGCCATTAGTAGCAGGCCAAGAAAAGGTAGGAGACTTATGGTTCGCAACATGTTGACAACTCCCTAAGATTTTTTTCTTTCTAAGAATCGGACAGCAAACAAAAACAATATGCCACCAAGGAGAATAAAATCACGCCATAACGCTGACCATAAATCGGAGCCTAAATACTTCTCCTCCAAACCAAAGCAGCCGCATTCAATATCCAAGCCAAGCCAAAGCCCATATGTCAAAACACCAATAAACAGAAACAATAGTATTGTTATTAATAGCAAGCCAAACCGGAAATTGAATGCCAGCAGAATGCTTCCCGCCAACTCGGCTACGATCAAGAAAATCGCCACCGGCTGAAGCGTTTCCTCATAGACGATTCCATAGTCAGCAATGTTTTGGAGAAACTGGTTGAAAGTGACAATTTTGAATACGGCTGCAAGAAAAAACAGAAACGCCAGGATTAGGCGGATGGTGTGATATGGTATTTTTAACCACAGATTGGTTTTTGTCTGATCGGTTTGATTTTCGGTCAAATCCAACACTTGGGTTGTGGCCTCATTGTTTTGCATTCGTGGTATTTTTGGACCAAAGGCGGATGGTTTTCTCCGCTCCGGCACTGGCCATCAATGCATTATTTGGGGAAATGTCAACTGCGTAAACCGCATCACTGTGACCCTTCAATACCTTCTCCACTTTTCCATTGGAAACAGTAAACACATGGATCGTTTGGTCGTCACTCGTCGAGGCAACGAATTTTCCATCCGGAGAAAAGTTGACCCCATAAACAGGATCTTGATGGCCTTCCAACACGGCTACGGAAGTTCCTTTCATTACATCCCAAAGTCGGACGGTCTTGTCTTGACTAGCAGATGCCAGGAGTTTTCCATCCGGAGAAAAACAGCACCTGTAAATATGACTGGTGTGGCCCTTCAAGACCTTATCCTTCCCATTTGCAATATCCCACAACCGAACCGTCTTATCACTACACGAAGTAGCCAAATGCTTGCCGTTGGGGGAAAAATCAATCCCGTAAACCGGCGCGGTATGCCCCTTTAGCATCTTCATCTGTTTTCCAGAGTCGACTTGCCACTGGCGAACGGAGAAATCCTCCTCACCACCGCCGGATGCCAGCGTCTTACCATCCGGAGAAAAGGCGAGACAATAGATGGGACCGGTATGGCCGTGCATACTCCGAATCATCTTCCCGGTGGCTATATTCCATACCCTCAAAACGCCTTCCCCACAACCAGTCGCCACCAGTTCGGCATTGGGGGACCAGACTGCTTGGTAAACCGGGGCGTCATGCTTGAAAGAGATGACCTCTTTTCCGGTTTCGGTATTCCAAATTCTCGCTGTGTCATCCCCGGAAGCAGACAGCAAAAAATTTTTGGTTGGATGAAAAGCCAGGCTATAGATGTAATCCGTATGTCCCTTTAAGATCTTAGGTTGATCCGCAAGCAACCAAGAATGCGGCTGCAAGCTGAAAAAAAATAAAATCAGGACGATGGCCAAATTGATCCGAAACTTCATCTTCACTCATTTTCCCGAAAAGTTAGAAAAGAGGCTCTTAAAGAAATCACTTTCTGGTGATTAACGGCCGAATGCGGACATAAAACCGGGAGCCAACCGCGGGAGCTTTACCCATATCGAACCGCACAATGGGTTTTGGGTCGTAGAGAGGAAAGCGATTGTCGGCAATGATGCCACCGGCACAATCACAAGGGCAAGCAATACAACCAGTTCCGGATTTATGGATAGCACCGCTGCCATGAAAAACGAAATGAGGGGTCCAAGGCTTATCCGTGGGTTTACCGTCGACAAGAATCCGTTCGGTGACAAAGTCCTGATAGGGTCTCTCGACAATCCGACCCTTTTCTTTCCAGAATATCGACAGCAAAACCGGATCGCCCTGAAGGTAATTTTCCGGCTTGGTTTTAGGAGACAAACCACTTTTTTGATGGCCGGCTTGCATGCTGTAGTGGACTCGAGGTTTTGCACCCAGCTTCAACATTCCCTGGTATACCGTTTCTGTTGGTACATCGACCAAGAAGACGAAATACCCAGCCATCTTGGCATCGCCCCCGGCCGCTTTACTGCAACCGACAAACGCTTGAACCCGTTGACCGTATTCATTAATACAGGGCTTACCCTTGGGGAATTGCACCTCGCCGGTAGCAATGACCTCTCCCCGGACTTTATCGATTGAGATCGTTCCCGGTT
>CAZPPD010000308.1:0-6802 GCA_964588185.1 uncultured Alcaligenaceae bacterium
AAATCCAAAGCGGTGACGAGTTCTTGCACTCCGGATTGGATTGTTCTTACGACCCCGGAACAAACCAGATATTGCGAAAGACCACGGGATTGCCATGGTTTTGCAGATTGATTTGGGCCCCGTTTGAGCCTCGCCGGCCAATCGAGAGATTTTCGTGAATCTTGATGCCATTATGCCAGACCGTGGCAAAGATTTCCCCTTTATCATTTTGTTTGTATTCGGCATCAAAAGTCTGCCACGATAATGGCGGAAAGCACATATTAATACGCGGCTGAGCCCGGCCATAGATGGCTCCACATTCGTTTTTCTTTCCCTCCAACCCGAAGCTGTCCAGGACCTGAATCTCTCGTCCCAGAATATAGACCCCGCTGTTTCCCCTGCCTTGACCGCGACTCCTAGGACGGAATGGACAGCGAAATTCGATATGGTATTTGCCGATGCCGTATCGCTCTTTGCTGCGGCAACCGCAATACAGCAAGTTTCCTTCCATTACTTTTCCGCCGGACCATTTCTCCGCTGAACTCCCATCAAATAAAATGATTGCCCCTTTTGGTGCCTTCGCTCCTTCGGTAGGGCTCTTGCGGGCAACGCGTTGGAAGTTCAGTTCTTCGCCTTTCTCCGTTTTCCCAGTGACCTTGCCATTGGCTATTGTTCCGGAGTAACCCTCCCCAGAGAAGCGAACACTTCCCTCTTGAGTCTCGGCGCTAATTTTGATTCGTGTTTTGCTGTCCCATCCGTCACCCGGCAATCCCCCTCCCAGAAAGTAAACATCGAATTTGCCTTGATCCAATGCAACAACTTGGATTCCATACTTACCCTGTCCGGAGATCTTGCCTTCATATTCTCCTTGAATCTGGAAATCCGGACCGGCTTGCTTGGGGGAATTATAGATCCCCTTTCTTTGCGGCAGTTTTTCCTTGGAATAGGTGCCGGCAATCAGCAAGAAAAGGCAGCCAAGAGGAAGGATAATTGCCATTCGTTTCATTAGAAGACCTCACTTTTGCAGGTGTGATTGGTAGGATTATTTAGGGCAGGTTATGAGTGAAAATAGCGGAAATTAATTCTGCATGCAATAAGCCGCTAAGAGAATCCTTCTGTTTTGAATCATTCTGGAGAAATTGTGACTCCCGATCAAGCAATGGAGCGATTAAACACCATCATGGCTCACCTTTGGATGGTGCGGACCTTTCTAAAACATGCCGAAGAAATCGAGGAGGACGAGGCCATGCTGGTGGTGCCGCGAACCCTGTTTGATTTCATTCGGGCGGTGGAACCCAGCTACCAACGCCGGGATTCCAAGGAATATCTTCGCCGATTCAAAGGCAAGCTTCCTAAACTCCGCAAAGCAGTGGAATTCTTTTCGGAAGAATACAAAAGTGTTTCCGATCACACCAATTTTCAGATGGCGGCTCTCTCCCTAGATGGCAGTTTACAGCAGATTTCCGAGATATTGGAGAAGATAGAAAACTGAGGTCTCTTTTTTCTGGCTATTGGTCTGCCTTGATTTAACCTGGAGTCTGCCTTATAGTTAAATCTTGTTAAATTCGGTTAATAGTAAGGGAAATATACGATTTCTGAGTACGAAAAAGGAGAGAAAATGATTGTATCCAGGGGAACATCTGGACGGCTTCTCTTGTCCATCCTTTTAATGGCAATGTTCCTCGGCTTTTCTCTTCTTGCTATTTCAATGCTCTCTAACTTGATGGGTTTGGCTTTTGCCCAGGGAATTTCTTCCAATGAAAGGGAAGTTAAAACCAAGCCTTCCAAGGTTGATAATGATTACGTTTGGTCCTTGGATTTTCGCTTTAAAGACCCGCGGTTAATTAAGGTTCGCATTCCCGGACGAGGAACCCGAATCTGCTGGTACATGTGGTACCAAGTCATCAATCGCACCGGCAAACCTCGGACTTTCATTCCGGATTTCGAGTTGGTTACCCAGGATTTTCCCGGATCCTACCACGACGAAGTTCTACCAAGCGTCCATGAAGCTATCAAAAAGATTGAGGATCCAACTGGCTACCAAGACATCAAAAACTCGGTCACGATCGCTTCGAAACCAATTCCTCCCACCAAAAAAGAGGATGCTTTTCCTCGAGCGATCACCGGAGTGGCAATTTGGGATGGCAGTAGTGGAAATCCGGCTAAGGACCCGAAAATCAAAGATCTTAGTGATACCACCCGGTTTAGTATCTTCGTCAGCGGCCTTTCCAATGGCTGGGTTTTGGTCGATCCAATCGCCGAAGGTATAAATAAAGAACCAATCGTTCGCCGAAAAACCTTACAGTTGAACTTCCGGAAAATCGGCGACCGTTTCGACATTCGATCGAGGGAAATTACTTTTGTTTCCCCTGCAGAATGGGTTTATCGTGCCGCCCGCCTCCGTGTGCCGGGTTTAACAACAAAAAAGGCGGATAACCCGGACAAAAAATAGTTACCCGGATTGGCGAATCCGCTTCCTCCTATATAAAATCTGTCTACTAAATAAAACATCGAGGTACATCACCATGGCACATAAGAAGGGACAAGGCTCTGTCAAGAATGGCCGCGACTCCAATGCCCAACGCCTGGGGGTTAAGTTATTCGGCGGTCAAAAAGTTCAGACGGGTGGAATTATCATCCGCCAGCGCGGTACCAAGTGGCATCCAGGCCGCAATGTTGGCAGGGGCCGCGATGATACTTTGTTTGCCTTGACCGACGGCATTATAAAGTTCGATCAAAACGGCCGCCGGGTTAATGTCATTTCTGAATAATAGTTATTATTAGCTTGTGGGTAAGGGGCACCTTCCGCCCCTTTCTCGGTGCCGATCATTTCCATAGTCATTCACCCTTGATCACTCGGCATTCCTTTTCTCCAAGGAATGTTATGATTCATAAAATCCCCCATACGGTTAGCGAAGGATTACAAAAAGAAAATGAAGTTCACGACCAAAGAACTCATTTTTGGACTAAAGAGCTGATCCTGGAAAAGTTCCCCAGCAAACAACACTTTTGCGATGCTTTTCTGAAAGGCCCAAACGGCAGTCAACTGATTGCCGGTCTACCGTCCTTGTCCCCCCAGGCCCGCATCCTGGAAATTGGTGCCGGCTTTGGACACGCTTCTGTTTTCATGGCCTCAGAAGGATTCCAAGTCACTGTCATAGAGCCTTCCTTGGGGCTCTGCAGATTCATTGAACTTGCCGCCGAGGTTTATGAAGTACCCTTGGAAATCTATCAGGTAACAGCCGAGGAGATGAATCGGATTGACCAGAGTAACTTCGATGGAGTGTTGTTTAACGCCAGCCTCCATCACTGCGACAATCCCGTCCGGGCGCTTGCCAACTGTTATGATCTCTTGAGTGAGAATGGAATCTTGTTGGTATTAAATGAGCCTCACCTGCAATTCTTCCGCTCCAAAGACTGGTTTTAT
Organism: uncultured Alcaligenaceae bacterium; assembly: GCA_964588185.1. Lineage (GTDB taxonomy): Bacteria > Planctomycetota > Planctomycetia > Gemmatales > Gemmataceae > CAZPPD01. Next base: position 3,407 of record CAZPPD010000308.1, read on the forward strand.
TCCTCGCTGGCGGAAGGCAAACTCGCTGCTGAGGATTATGGCGGGAATGAGCACACCTATTACTATCGGGAATACATTTCCATGATGAAGGCAGCCGGTTTTGCAATCTCCCAAGAATTTTTATCCTGCCGATATACTAACTCCAAGGAGTATTTGCATTACCTCAAGTCGATCAACTCGTCTTCATGGAAATTCTGGCCTCGGCTGATGGTCTACAAGTTCCTGGCAATCCTGAATCATTTGGGCCCAATCGGAAAGCCGGCTCTTTTCCTAATGAAACAAATGTCCTTGCTACAAACCAACTATATCGGCAAAAAACGCAAGGCTGCCTAATCACTTCCTGACAGGTTCATACTCCACCCATTTCGTCTCAACATTTCGCCCGGTTTCTAGGACCCAGGTTGTTCCTCCTTTCTGCTCGGTCCCCTCAAAAACATGACTTGCCTCATGCCCTCCTTTGTTGTCGGTCCAATGAAAAGTCACTCGAGTGGCATCCAGTTCCGGCAATCGATACACCACATGAGTTTCCGCCCGAGCAATCCGGCGGCGACCGGAATTGTGGAACCGAACTTGAATCCCCGTTGCGGATCTTTCTTTCAATTCTATGGACCCCCAGCAAAAACTTTGGGACCAAAAGTCTTTAGGTTCATTCCCGCGCCGGACAATTTCCCAATCCCGGACCACCGGCTTCCAGGATTTGCCTTCCAACGAAAAGTCAATCTTGTAGAGAATCCCCGGCCGTGGCGGCGACCCCGAGTGAATATGAGCCGCAGCATATAGGCCGGAAATCTTTTCCTTCCGGGGAGTAGCGACCTTCATTACAACATCGTCTGTCCCGAACTTGCCGGAGACCACATGTGCTTGTGCCTGAGGAAGATTTGGTCCCGCCGAAAAAATCGCTTGCCCGCTTGCTTCGTAAGTAATCTTGGTGCCATTGTCCTTCAGCCGAGGCAAGATCGAGGAGTTCGCCTGGCAAACCGTTGTAATCTTCAAATTGCTGTGTCTGAGATTCTTTGCCTTGGTATGAAACCGGAGGAAATACTGGCGGTGACCTTTTACGAGATCGGTCAGGTCCATTCCGTTGACAAAAGCCCCGCAATCCTCCCAGTTACTTCCCTGATCGGTGGACAACGAAACGTTGCAAGTCGCTTTCCCATGTAGAGTGAGGCCATTTCGGCAGCCCTTATCGTAGATTCCCCAAGCATTGGCGTTTGGCGGAGTAGCCGCGATGATGTAGGGGGTATAAAACTCAAAGGTGACGTGCTCATCGCCTTCGGAAATCACTCCTTCCTGGTAATCGCCACTGGTGAAGTTTGGTTGGTAAATGTAAACCGCATTAGCAAAGCGGGCTTGGCCATTACGATGAGGAGTGCCCTTTTTCGAGCCGAACATTTTCTCCGGTTGATTGACCCAAGTGCGGGACCGCTCGGGACCGGGAATCCCTGCCGTGTTGTAATTGCGTCCCCAAAAGACGAAGGTATTCCCATCCGCTAACCCCGGTCGGAAATATCGCCGCAGTTTTTCTCCACGCCGCAAATGCACCATTGGCGGAGGTCCGCTGTACCCGGCCAAGTACTCCGCAACACGATACTGAGAATAAACTCCGCCATCGCGCGGATGCAATCCACACACTAGCCAGCCCTGTTGGCTCTTCGGGTTGAAATTCCGATCCGTCAGCCGCTTCCAATCCTTTTGCACCTCGGCGATGGATAACAGGCGAGATCCATTCCCGTTGAATAACACGGTGGAAATATCATGGTCAAGTAAAGCCCATTGCCCTTTGCCGTACGGCCCGCCTTTGAGAAATACTTCAAAGGAACTATGCCCCGCAGTACCAACAGCCCTGCTTCGATTATGACCAAACAAAGCTTCCATCTCGGCAACCCACTGGCAATGGGTTGTGCCGCACAAGCCAAAGCCATGAGCAAACAAACCCGTCCAATATTCCCGCGTGCGTAGGTCTCCCCCTTGGCGGAAGCCTTTGCCCCAAAGATTTTCCGCTCCCTCTTCCCCATGCCAGTAGTGCGTGTTCCGCCATAGCCACGCCGCCAAGGCTTTATCCTGATCCGTTGTCACTTTCCTCCCGGTTACCCGCTCGTAGAGTTTTGTTTGAGTAGCAAACAACCTTGGAAATGTTGAACAAGCCAGTTCTCCAGGGTACCAAGGATGATCCGTGCGAATTTGAGGATCACCTACTCCCGCCCAGGAATATTCTGCGAGGGAGATTTGCACAATCAAAACGATTAGGATCAGAGAATTTTGGTTTTTTTGAGAATTTCTAAAAAATTTCATAATAGAAACCAAGCAAGGTTGAAGGAGTATTCCGAATTAACCGTTTGGTGACGGTGAGAGGTTCAAATTGCTAACCTTTCAACAGCGATTTTTACGGTAATTTGAGTCACTTTTCCAAATGTACAGACCTTTCACCACTCTATTTCAATCTTGATCGTAACTCTTTTTAAAGGGGGTTGCCATGTTGGTAGGGGAAATCTTTTGCTGAAAGATCGTTTTAGGAGATGAATCCTAGAGGATGTTTGCTCCATTTGGATTGGAATCTCTACTGCAAAAGAATGGTACAAGCCAACCCCTGGAATTTGGCAAACCCTTTGTCAAAAGTGATCCACTCAAGTTTGCAGTCAGGGCAAAAGCCCCGAGGTAGCATCGTTCCTGGATGTGAGTATCAAATGCCAGAGCAAGTCATACGTTTCTTCGGACTCCGATTTCGCCTAACCCCCTGATTCTGTTTGTTTGTCCTGAGAAATGGTTCTTCTGGGTTTGACATCCTTTGATACCCTCCGAATCCACCACCACAAAGGAACCCCAATAACAAGGATGACCGGCAGCCAAGGGGTAACCGCGACTGCAAACAAGACCAACCCTTGACCGAATTGCACCAAGGCATCCACTGAGCTGGAAAAGGTTCGGCCCACTGTCTTTCCGAAAGGGGGAGATTGGGGTGGAACATAGCTTTTTCGCTCGTGGATAATCACCCGCACCGTTGTCATGGAGGTGAGTTTATCCCAAAGTTTGACGGATCCTTGCATGCGTTCAATTTCCCCGCGAACCCGCGTCAGTTCTTTTTCGACAGCCAAAATATCCTTCAAATCCTTGGTGTCTTTATCCAGATGCTCCAACAGACGCTGCTCTTCTTTTTGCGAGTTCTTGATGCGGGCTTTCATATCGTAATACTGATCCGTCACATCTTCGGAAGTCAGACTGTTCCGTTTCGGTTCGCCAAGTTTCAAGATAGCTTGGCGAAATTCCTCTGATTTATTGACGGGAACCCGAATGGTCCATTCCCCCGTCCGTGGAGTCCCCACCTGCCCGCGAATATCGGATTGCGATATATATCCGTTATATTCCTTGACCAATTTGGCGATCTCCTTTTGTGTCTCC
>CAZPPD010000309.1:0-6793 GCA_964588185.1 uncultured Alcaligenaceae bacterium
ACTCCCCACTCCCCCGGTGGTTCCGTCAGTTCTGCCTACCGAAGATAATCCGGTCGCAAAGTTGGTAGTGGCTCCGCCAGTTGTGCCGGTTGTCCCGGTGGTGCCGATTCCCGTCCCGGTGTTTCCGGTCCCGGAAAAGAGAGGGGTTCCAAAGCTTGCCTGTTGTGCTTGGCGAAAGGAAGAAGCGCTATTCTGACCGGTACTGGTGTAGCTGTAGGGATTGGCATAAAACGTTTGAAACGGATTGGTAACCGTTACTCCTACCACATTTGATGTTCCTCCCAAGGTCGACCCGGCGATGCTGGTGGAAAAGGAACCGGTATTGCCGCCAATGTTGAGACCCCCAAAACCGCCCTGTCCGGCTCCGCCCGCAAAACCTGCACCCCCGGAGCCTCTGCTTCCCCCAGTTCCTCCAGTACCTGTTAGAACCAGTGCCCAACATTCCGGGGAAGTGGCTAGCAACAAAACGCCAATAAATAACGCAGTGAGTAATTGAAAACGCAGATTTTGATGTCTTTGCATGACTCACCGAAATAATTTTCAAGAATATTTGTACAAAAAGATAATCGGTTCGATGCCGAAGAAGATTTTCTTATTATGGAAATATTGCCCGGTTTTCGCTAGGGGTTTGAACCCCAATTTTAAATCCTTGTTTCGCTTGAATCGGCGTCTGTTTTTCAGAAGATTTACACCTTTTGGGAGATAATCCATGGGGCAATTGGCAAGTGCGGTGGTAGGCACGGGATTGATCGGGCCCGTTCATGTGGAGGCGCTACGCCGTCTCGGTAGACCCGTGGCTGGGATCTTGGGATCTTCGCCGCAAAAAAGTAAGGAGGCAGCCAGTAAACTCAAGTTGGAAAAAGGCTACTCCGATTATGCTGAATTACTGGCCGACGAAAAGGTGGGGATTGTTCATCTGGCTTCTCCCAATCGTCTCCATTTTGAGCAATGCAAACAAGCCCTTGCTGCCGGAAAACATGTGGTTTGCGAAAAACCCTTGGCCATGACCTCAACGCAAACGGGCGAATTAGTTGATCTGGCAGACCAAGCTCCGGTAGTAACCGCGGTTTGTTACAACGTGCGATTTTATCCCTTGAACCTTGATGTTCGCCAGCGGTTTGCGGCCGGGGAGTTCGGTAAGATCTATCATGTTACCGGCTCTTACGTCCAGGATTGGTTGTTTCACGAAACGGATTTCAACTGGCGGATCCAATCCGAGGAAGGCGGGGCCCTTCGAGCCGTGGCGGATATTGGAACCCATTGGTTGGACCTGATGCAAACCATTACCGGGCAGAACGTGGTCAAAGTTTGTGCGGATCTCCAAACAATTCACCCGATCCGAAAGCGTCCTAAAGGATCCGTTGAGACGTTTCAAAGTAAATCGCAACAACCCGAGGGAACGGAAGAAATTCCGGTCAACACAGAAGACTACGGATCGGTGCTGTTTCATCTCCAGGACGGTGGCAAAGGGTGCTTTACCGTTTCTCAAGTGGTTGCCGGACGGAAAAACTGTTTACGCTATGAGATTGCCGCCTCCAAAGCCGCCTTGGCTTGGAACAGTGAACATCCGAATGATCTGTGGATTGGCCACCGAGATCAGCCGAATCAAACTCTCATTCGCGACCCATCACAACTAGCTTCCTCGGCTCAACCTTATGCCGATTATCCGGGAGGACATAATGAAGGATTCCCGGACACCTTCAAACAACTCTTTCGGGCAGTGTATGATTACATTGAGGCGGGAGACTGGAAAGCACCTCGGCCATTTCCCACATTTGCCGATGGCCACAAAGAGGTAGTATTGTGTGAGGCTATTCTCAAGAGTCATCAGTCCCATGGATGGGTGGAGATTGAGTTGGAACCGTAATGCGTTGGAGTATTCGTTACCAATTGTTGATTCCCTTGCTGACCCTCCTTGTGGGTGTGGTCGCCATGAGTGCTTGGGCTGCCTTTGCCTCGGCTAACCAAACCCGGGATCAAATCCAATCTCAGGTTCGGCAAATTGTTGGAACCTTACATCAGAAACCCCGCTTTCCATTGGAAGAGAATGTGTTGGATTTAATGAAGGGATTTTCCGGTGCCGAATATTTGCTGGTGGAACCAAACGGAAAACAAAAGACTACCTTTACCCGGTTGGAATTTGCAGCTCCCGAACCGGAACGGAGCAGCAGCGATTGGCAAAATGTTCATTTACAATCGCAAGTCACTTTGAATGGCGTCACCTACCTTTACACTGGAGTTCGCTTGGAACGTGGTCCCAACAAAGGAGCCAGTCTGTACCTCTTTTACCCCGAATCGCTGTGGCGGGATGCCTTGTGGGAAGCTGTCCGGCCCTCGCTAATTTTTGGGGTGGCCGGTGGGTTAATCGCCATTTTGCTGACCGTCTTTCTGGCTCAACGGCTAACCTGCCGCGTCCAGGAACTGGAACAGCGGACTCGTCTGATTGCCGAGGGGAATTTCAACCCCATGGAGTTGCCGAACCGAAATGACGAGCTAAGAGACCTGAGCCAATCCGTCAACGAGATGGCTCAACGCTTGGCCCATTTCCAGAAGAACATGGAGAAAAACGAGCGGCTCCGTTTGCTGGGACAAGTAGGCGGCGGATTAGCGCATCAATTACGCAATGGGGTTACCGGGGCTCGCCTGGCGGTCCAAGTCCATTCCCGGGAATGCAATGGTTCCACCGACCCGGAATCTTTAGAAGTAGCCTTGCGGCAACTCTCCCTCTTGGAAATGCATCTCAAGCGTTTTCTGGAATTGGGAACGAAGGCTTCCACCCAAAAATCCATCTGCTCGGTCGCAGAGGTTTTAGAGGAAACCGTTGCCCTGCTTAAACCAAAATGCCGTCATGGGAATGTGGACCTGCAACTGAAGATTCCCCAGGACAAGGAAAAACTGGTCATTCAGGGAGACGCGGGACAATTAGGCCACCTTTTTTTAAACGTGATTACCAACGCAATCGAGGCGGCAGGTCCTAAAGGCTGGGTCCAAGTGGTGGCTCAAAATAACGATAATCGTGTTGTTCGGATTGAGGTCCAAGATTCCGGACCAGGAGTGGACCCAGGCGTCGCCAAGCAATTGTTTGACCCTTTTGTCACCGGCAAGTCCGAAGGGGTCGGGCTGGGTTTGACGGTTGCCAAGCAAGCTGTGGAGGCACATCAAGGCTCTATTCGCTGGTCCCGGGATCATGGCTACACCTGCTTTTCCATTGAGATTCCTTTGGGGGAGAATGAGTGAACCGCATCCTCCTAGTTGATGATGAAGAAGCTGTTTGTTGGGCATTGCAGCGTGCCTTGGGTAAGGAAGGCTACAAAGTGGAGGCAGCGTCCTCGGCAGAGGACGCCTTTTCCCGCTGTGAAAAAAATCCACCCGATACTATTGTGCTGGATGTCCACCTGCCGGGAGTGGATGGCCTCTCCGCCATGGAGCGATTGAAGATTCTAAGTGATGAAGCTCCGATTGTTGTCATTACCGCTCATGGAAATCTGAGCACCGCGGTTCGGGCTGTGGAAAACGGTGCTTTTGAATACCTGGCAAAGCCGTTTGATCTCGACCAGGCCTTGGAAATAATCCAACGGGCTCTGCAAAGGCGGGCGCAACAACTAGAGGGAAAATCCAGTTCGGATGAAGTTTCTTCCATTCCAATAAAACCGCCGGAGGAAATCGTCGGCCACAGTGCCGCCATGCAAAACGTCTTCAAACGGGTTGCCTTGGTGGCTCCAAGGGAAGCATGCGTGTTGATAACCGGCGAAAGCGGCACCGGAAAGGAGTTGATCGCGCGAGCCATCCACCGCCACTCCAAGCGCCGCGATGGACCTTTTTTACCGGTCCACATTGCGGCTTTAAATCCCGGGCTGGTGGAAAGTGAATTATTTGGCCACGAGAAAGGCTCCTTTACCGGGGCTACTCAATCTCGCCCCGGTTTATTCTCTTTGGCAGAAGGTGGAACTCTGTTTCTGGATGAGTTGGCCGACATACCAATATCCGTCCAAGGAAAACTCCTCCGCGTGCTCGAACACGGGGAGGTAATGGCGGTCGGTGGAAAACAAGGCCGACCCTTAGATGTACGGATACTCGCAGCCACTCACCAGGATTTGCACCAAAAAGTCGCAGAGGGAACCTTCCGCCATGATCTGTTCTTTCGGCTAAATGTCTTTCAGATCCATCTTCCACCCCTGCGGGAACGCCCGGGAGATATTGTCTTTTTAGCCGAGCATTTCCTCACGCAGTTGGAACCACAGTCATTGCCGCTTCCGCAAGAGACAATCGAGTTTCTCCAAACACAGCCTTGGTTAGGCAATGTCCGGGAGTTACGAAATGCTTTGGAACATGCCGTCATTGTGTCCCGCAGCGGTCCTCTCCTCCCTCAACATTTTCCCGCCCCAATCGTATCGGGAGGCAATTCCTTACCCGGCAAGGACCTCCAAGAAGCCGTCCGGCATTGGGTGGATCATGCCATCCGCAACCGAAAAACCGACAAACCAAGTGATCTCTATGAAGAACTCCTGCAATGCGTAGAGCCGGTCCTTCTCGAAGAAGTCTTGCGGCGCCTTCAAGGCAATCGGCTGGTTGCGGCTCAGTGGCTTGGCTTGAACCGGGCCACGGTGCGGAAAAAGCTCGGGCAATATGGATTGACGGATGCATTCCGGGGGAATGAGGCGGATCAGAACTTCGAATAGGTGGATGGCCGTCCTTCACTGCATCAAAACCCTCTCCAGGCAAGGTCATCCACTATCCCCAAGTAGAAACTCAAAGCATCAAACTTTTCCGCCGGATGTATATGGATTGCATCCGGTAGCTGGGCAAAGTGATCGGCCTGAATGGAACCCAAAAATTCTCCCCACTTCGCCGATTCCAACGAAACCATTCCGTCGTTCGGTCCTTCCACCGGGGTCAGAATAGTCCAGGCTCGCCGCAACATAGGACTCAAACGTAATTGCGGAACATCGCCGCCATAGGAAAAATACTGGACCTCCGATGCATTGGGAGTGTTGGCGTTGAACTCCTGACAAGCACCCCGGCAACAATCCCGAAAGCCATCAAAGTTGGCTCCCAAGGCTTCCAATGCCAGCAACAACGGTACGCGATGTCGGTAGTTCTTGATGAACCATTCGGCAATAAAGGTCCCATGGTGAGGCGTAGAAACCGTGGTAAGAGTTTGGACGCGCTTGGCCATATCCAGGTGAGCGATCATGTAGCGAGCATCCAATCCCCCCATGCTATGAGCGATCAGGTTGACCGGCTCATCGGTCCACCGCAGTATTTGTTCGCGTAGTTGTGCCGCACGCTCCACAACCTTCCCGGTCGGTGCAACCTCCGGGAACAGGACCTGAAAACCTCGCTGTTTCAAGAACGGATCCAGCGCGGCAAAGGAATTGAGTCGTTCCGGCACCTGCATTCGAAGCTGACTTAGCGCTAACATCCCATGGCAGAACACTACTGGAAATCGTGTAAGCCGATTGGATCGAGTTGGCCGAATTTTTCGGTGTTTGAAACCATTATTTTCTGCCTCCCCAGCCGTTAACTTCTCTCTTAGTTCCTCTGGGTTCGTAATCAATTTCGTTACGGGTGCATGTCCTTCTTCGGGAATGACTGCTGTTTCAAAAAGAGGTCCCAAATCCGGTTGCAAGGAAACCAAGACTAACTCGGTCCCGGCAAAGAGCCATCGAAATGAATTAACTCCATGAGTGAATTGCTCCATGGCTTGATTCGTTTTTGCCGGTAGCAGGACAATAGTTCCCTGAGGCCAACCCAGAGCAGTCAAAGCCAAAGCTACTTCTTGTTGTTGTCCCTCCTCATAGGGAGAACAGCAACCCAAGTAGTAAACTGCTTTGCCGACTTTTGATTGGCGGACAACTTGTTGCAGCATTTGCCCCAGCTGTTCTCCTTTGTCCGATTGCGCCACTTTTTCAATGGCTTTGGACTCATTGGTCCAATCAACCGGGAGAACTACGACCAAGACTTTACTGGTTGTTTCCGGAGAATGCAGGACAATTCCGCAACTTTCCACCTCCAATTTCGCAACTGTTAACTTATTTCGAGCGACTCGCCAGCCTCGATGGGTTTTCGGTAGGTTTACCTGGAGTCGGGATTCAAAGTGGCCTTCCGGAGTCAAAGCTACCTCCGAGGTTGCAACTTTCCCTCCAACTCGCGTTTCCAAACTACCCATTTGCGGTACGTCGTCTTTGGACCTGCGGCGAAACCAGCGTGAGAACCACCCCTGTTCCCTATCTGCAGCATTCGAACGCAGCAACCTTCCCCGCAACCACATTCGATCGTTAAATGCCGGGATTTCCCCAAATCGAAGCTTTAGATTGGAATCGAAGACCGCTTCCGCAGCCGGATCTTGTCCGCTGGTAATGATTTGATCTTCCGACATGAGCCTCCTCCCTTCTACCAACCTGGAATGTTGGTAGTTTCCTCTCTTCCCTATATGTAATTATACTCAAGATCAGAGTCTTCAGGGGTTGATTTAATGGAATTGCTTTGTCCACAGGCTGCCGGGAAACGGGTAGTCCGACTTATGCGGTTCAGTTGTCTAACGCCTGAATAAACGCCGGGATTGTTTTAAACAGATCTCCGAGTACCGGATATACCCGCGGAAACGGCTGTCTCTGATTAAGAGTCATAATCGGTGCATCCGGATCTCGGTTGAAGGCCAGGATGGTTGTTCGGTCGCCGATATAATTGAGATGCTGAGGTGCTCCACTGACGCCTACGGCCAACAACAGACGAGGATTAACGGCGACTCCCGACTGACCAATCTGACGGTCCAAGGGAAGGAGATGGAGTT
>CAZPPD010000310.1:0-6752 GCA_964588185.1 uncultured Alcaligenaceae bacterium
CCTCAATACCCCGATCCCACCCGCTTCCCCCGAGCGGGTGGTTCTATTTCTCAGTAGTAGTTCCTGGTCGCTGTGGTTTTCCTTGTCTCTCAGAATTCCCTGTTCAAGTATCCTTCTCCCAGAGCCGATATATTCACTATCAACAACTCCACACGAAAAACCGACGAAGGATAACCGGCCGCAATCAACCTGCAGCCACAGTGGCCCAGCCACCTCCATCCCCGAGGAGAATTGTGGTCTGCTGCAATTGTGTATGGAATCACCCCGATCCAGCACAGACTTCCGCGGCCACCCTTAGGGCTCCGTGACGTTCGCTGCCTACCACGATGCCGCCTGACCTTGCCACCACACCTTGCCAAGTACTTCTGTTGGCGCGGCAGATTTCACTACCCGTCCGGAGCCTTTTTTCTTACAAGTGATTTCATTCTTCCATTTATCCAAGCTCTCTCCTTTCCAACTCCCTTTTCACAAGTAAAAAGACACAAGATCCCCAATGATTATTGCGGGGATATTATTCCTTGGAAAAACAGAACGAGATGAGCATCCCATTACCTTCTATTTGAGAGAGCCAATGGACATTACCAACATTCATGCCCGAGAGATTTTGGACAGCCGCGGGAATCCCACTGTCGAAGTGGAAGTCCTTCTTGCAGACGGAAGCTTCGGCCGCGCTGCTGTGCCCAGTGGGGCGAGTACGGGAGCTTACGAAGCGGTGGAACTGCGGGATGGCGATAAAGGACGATACTTAGGAAAAGGCGTGAACAATGCGGTCCAAAATATAAATGAAACCATTGCCCACCATCTCCAAGGGGAAAATGCCCACGACCAAACGGCCATTGACCGGGTATTGTTGGATTTGGATGGGACCGACAATAAATCCAAGCTCGGGGCCAATGCCGTTCTGGGCGTGTCGCTGGCAGTCGCCCATGCCGCCGCTGCTTCTGCCGATTTGCCCCTCTTCCGCTACATCGGCGGAACCAATGCAAAATATCTCCCGGTACCAATGATGAATCTCATCAATGGAGGAAAGCATGCGGATAATTCCATCGATTTCCAAGAATTCATGATCATGCCCATTGGGGCCTCTTCCTTCCAGGAAGCCCTTTGCATGGGGGCCGAAGTTTTCCACAATCTCAAGAAAGTTCTCCATGCCAAAAACCTAAGCACGACCGTAGGCGATGAAGGAGGTTTTGCCCCGGATTTAAACACAGCCGATGAGGCACTGGAGGTGCTTTCCACCGCCATCGAAAAAGCCGGATACAAACTCGGGGACCAAATCGTCTTTGCCCTGGATCCGGCAACCACCGAGCTTTTCGAAGAGGCCAAGAAGAAAGGCAAAGAAGGATATTGTTTCTTCAAAAGTGCCCCCGACCGGATTGCCGGCACCGATGAGATGATTGAACTGTGGACCAATCTTTGCAACAAATATCCCATCCGCTCCATAGAGGACGGCTTGGCCGAGGATGACTGGACCGGCTGGCAAAAATTGACCGCAGCCATTGGCGACAAGGTTCAGCTTGTCGGCGATGACTTGTTTGTCACCAACACCAAGCGGTTGCAAAAAGGGATCGATGAAAAAGCCGGCAACAGCATTCTGATTAAAGTCAACCAAATCGGAACTCTGACCGAAACTTTGGACGCCATTGAATTGGCTCGCCGCAATGGTTTCAATTCCATCATTAGCCATCGCAGTGGTGAAACGGAAGACACCACCATTGCCGATATTGCCGTTGCCACCAACGCCGGTCAAATTAAAACCGGATCCACCAGCCGGACGGACCGGATTGCCAAATACAACCAATTGTTACGCATTGAAGAGTTATTAAAAGCCAGTGCCCGCTACGGAGCGGAATTATTAAAGTAACAGGGACAACAGGACGCCGGGTATCGGAAAAAGCGATCCGAAAGACAGTGCCGCCAAGAAATGGAGGGTAGTTTTTAAATAGGAAACTACCTTTCACTTCTTGAACAGAATTTATGGTACGTCGCATTTCTTTTTATTTGGTATCTCTATTGGCCGCAGGGCTGGCAATCTTTGTCTACCTGGCGCCATTGTTGGATCGAGCCGATCCGGAACTTTCCTCCGATTTGTTAGCGCTGTTCGCTCGGGATATAACCGTACGGCAAACTGCCATTGGTTGTGCGATTGGTTTGTTGATTACCGCCATGCTGTTTCTTCGCCCGAGAGAAGGGGAAGAAGAAAACCGTAAGGCCAAAGCTAAAAAACGATCTCGAATGAATTCTGCGGTTGGGGCTTAGTACCCCGAGGCGTGGGTGGTAGTGGCACACCAAATCAAATGAAATTTGTTAAGGAATTTGTGAAGAAATTCACTAGATGGTGCCATTAAATTGAATGATTTCAGCAATTATTGCCAACCCATGGCTTCCAGCCGGTCGTCGGGGTCGGTCACCAATTCGTCTGCCAGACGGTCCAAAGTTCCCTGAATCTCGCTCATTCGTTCCGGACGATTCTCCGGATGGAACTTCAGACAGCGATGGATTAAATCGCACAAAGCTAGCGGAGCATCCGGATTGTATTCCTGGACCGGCTTTAGGAGCCCTTCGAATAGTTTGGCGTTAATCTTCATGCCATTGGCGGCATTCATGGCACTGGGTGGGAATCGCCAGGTAACCAGGCGATACATGGTGGCCCCGAAATTGTAAATGTCCGATCTTTCATTGACGATGCTGTTTTGCACTTGTTCGGGTGCAATATATTCCGGGGTCCCTTGCACACGCCCTTTAGGTTCGCCTTTGATCCAAGCCAAGCCATAATCCAGAATTTTCACCTGACCGGTTTTGCTCAGCATGATGTTGTTGGGCTTCAGGTCGGCGTGGCAAACCCGGCGACGGTGCATGTGAACCATCCCTGTGGCTACTTTCTCAAAGATTTGTACTAAACGCGGAATCGTCAGGCCTTTTATTTGATCCAGGGTCTGTCCATTAACAAATTCGATGAGCATGTGTGCTTTGCGAACACGAAACAGCCAATCGCGCACCAATTCCAAGCGGTAGATCTTTATTAAATTCGGGTGACTCAGCATCTGAGCAACACGGAACTCATGGCGGGCTTGTTCCAAATACTTGTTATCTTCCTTGCTTTCCAGTGGAACGACTTTCAGGGCGTATTGTTTGGAATCACTACTGCGGCGAATGTGCAAAATACTGCTGTTCGCCCCCTCACCCAGAGTTTGAAGAACTTGAAATTTGCCGATTGGCTCGTTTCCCATCTGCTAATCCTTGAGATGCAAAATTATCTCGTGCAATTATGAAGACATAAAGATGATTATATAAGCCCTCCCCCTACTTACAAATGAGACCCATAGCAGGCAATAATTTGTCCGGCTTTTGCTAAAACCGGCGGGAAATGAAGAACTCCGAACTTCTTCCTGTCGATTAGAAACTTAAGAATTGCTCTTCCTCCTTCCATAACCGCCTACAATTAAAGTGGAGTTTTTGCAAACATGAGGCTGGGAGCCAATGCATGTTGAAACCGTTGACGGATAATGTGGAACAATTAACTCAGACCTACGGCCAAGAAATTTTTGCCCGTTTGGACCAACCGGTCCCGCTTCTGTTTTCTCCCGGATGGTTTGATGAACGGCTGATGGAATGGACCATGCACCACGAGGTGGTCAAGACCCAACTTTTCCGCTTCATCGATGTTTTACCCTTGCTGCACGACCCGGTGGAAGTAAGCCGCCATTTACGGGAGTATTTCGCTGAAGCGGGCGATCATCTGCCGAACTGGGCGAGACTTGGAATGCGCTGGGTTCCTCACAAGGGAAATCTGGCTTTCTTGATGGCACGGATGGCCCGTTCCAGTGCTCGCCGGTTAGCCAGGAAATTCATTGCGGGCTCTAACATCAAGGAAGTCCTTAAGGCCATCTCCCGCATGCGGAACCAATCCCTGGGATTCAGTGTCGACCTGTTGGGCGAAGCAACCATCTCCGAAGCCGAAGCCAATCACTACCAGCAAGCCTACCTGGATTTGGTCCAAGGATTAACTGCCCAGGTCAATCGCTGGCCCGAGAATCAATTGGTGGATGACGATGACCTGGGTACCTTTCCTCGGGTCAATGTGTCGGTAAAACTCACCTCGCTCTACAGTCAGTTCGACGCACTGGATGCGGAGGGAACAAGCGTAGCCGTTCGCAATCGCCTTCGCCCCATTTTTCGGGCAGCCCGCCGGCGGAATGCCTTCATCAACATCGATATGGAGCAGTATGCCTACAAAGATTTAACCATAAGAATCTTCCGGGAAATTCTTGAAGAGGATGAATTCCGCGACTGGCCCCACGTTGGTATTGCCATTCAAGCTTACTTGCGTGATTCCGAGAAAGACCTGGCGGAGTTAGCCCAATGGGTAGAAGATCGAGGGACACCGGTTTGGGTTCGCTTGATCAAAGGAGCCTATTGGGATTACGAAACGGTAATCGCCGCTCAGGAAAACTGGGAAACTCCAGTTTACACGGTGAAAGCAGACACGGATGCTGTCTACGAAAAGCTGACGCGATTCTTATTGGAAAACCATACGCTGTTGAGGCCGGCCTTCGGCAGTCATAATGTCCGCAGTTTGGCTCATGCTTTGGCGCTGGCAAAGCACTTGCGAGTTTCCAAAAGAAACTACGAGTTCCAGGTCCTTTACGGAATGGGTGATCCCTTTGCTCATGCCCTGGTTTCGTTGGGCCAACGCGTTCGCGTTTACACGCCGTACGGCGAACTTCTCCCCGGTATGGCTTACCTCGTCCGCCGCCTGTTGGAAAACACCGCCAATACCTCATTCATCCGTGCAAGTTTGACTGAACACGTGCCGGAAGGACAATTACTCATGAACCCATTATTGAAATCAGAACCGGCCGATGGGAAACCGGAGACCAAAACACCGGATGTTTTCTGCAACGAACCCCTCACCGACTTTACCAAGGAAGATAACCGCAAAGCCATGCAAACGGCGTTAGCCGAGGTGGAAAAGCAATTTGGCCAAACCTATCCTTTGGTGATTGGCGGAAAAGAAGTAACCAACAGTGAGACCATTGACTCGGCCAATCCTGCGGATCGGCACCAAATAGTGGGCAAGTGCAGTAAAGCAACCACTCAGAATTCAGAGGAAGCCATCCAAGCTGCCAAGGAAGCCTTTCCGGCTTGGCGAGATTTGTCCGCGGTGGATCGGTGCAATTACCTGAAACAAACTGCCGAGAAAATGCGGAACCGGCGACACCAATTGGCGGCCTGGCAAGTGTTTGAATGCGGCAAACAATGGCGGGAAGCCGATGCGGATGTTGCCGAAGCCATTGATTTTTGCGAATACTACGCCCGGGAAATGGAACGGCTGGCCTCCCCGAAGCGAGTGGATGTCCCGGGTGAGGAAAACGAGAACTTCTACCAACCTCGCGGCGTTACGGTAGTGATTGCCCCCTGGAATTTTCCCTTGGCGATCCTCACCGGAATGACGGCCGCAGCTTTGGTTACCGGGAATACGGTAGTGATGAAACCGGCGGAGCAGTCCTCGGTAATCGCCGCCAAGTTGATGGAAATCTTTCAGGAAATTGGTTTGCCTTCCGGGGTGGCCAACTACCTTCCGGGAATCGGCGAGGAAATTGGACCAGCCTTGGTCAACCACAAAGACGTGGCCATGATCGCCTTTACCGGCTCCCGGACAGTTGGGTTGCTCATCAACAAACAAGCTGCGGATCAAGAAAATTACCAATCCCACGTCAAGAAAGTCTTGGCCGAGATGGGTGGGAAAAACGCCATCATCATCGACAATGACGCCGACCTGGACGAAGCAGTCGAAGGAGTGGTAGCTAGTGCATTTGGCTACCAGGGACAAAAATGTTCCGCCTGTTCCCGGGCGATTGTATTGGAAGGGCTGCACGATGAGTTTTTGCAGCGGCTTGTAGAAGCAACCCGAAGTTTAAAGATGGCTCCGGCCAATGATCCGGGAAGTTTCGTTGGCCCGGTAATAAATGAAGAGGCTCGCAATCGAATTCTGGATTACATCGGCAAAGGAAAAGCCGAAGCAAACCTGGTCTTCGCGGGTGAAGATGAACAATTATCCCAAAAAGGTCACTTTGTCGGTCCTCACATTTTCGCCAATGTGGATCCCGACGACACTATCGCCCAAGAGGAGATTTTCGGTCCGGTACTTGCCGTCATCAAAGCCAAGAACCTGGACGAAGCATTAGATATTGCCAACGGCACTTCTTACGCCCTTACCGGCGGCATCTATTCTCGAAGCCCTGCCAATATCCAACGTGTAAAACAAGAATTTCGCGTGGGAAACCTCTACATCAATCGAAAAATAACCGGGGCTTTGGTCGGCCGGCAACCCTTTGGCGGATTCAAACTCTCCGGCATCGGAACCAAAGCGGGAGGTTCAGATTATCTGTTGCAGTTTATGATCCCCAGAACGATCACGGAGAACACCATGCGCCGCGGCTTTGCTCCCCAATAACCTTTTGGTAGGGCCTTCTTTCTATGTTGGAAGTAACTTTCACCTCCTATGTTTAATAAAAGATCCAAATGGCCATTTTCAAAGATTAATACAGTACCCCCCTTTCAGATCCCCCTTTTCATCCGCACCGTTAAAACACCGTTGGAACGGTGAGACCGATGATAAGTAGCCACTAAACCCACCGTTAGAACTTAGAACACCGTTGGAACGGTGAGACCGGGACTAAACCACCGTAAAAACACCGTTGGAACGGAGAGACCGGCACTAAACCACCGTAAAAACACAGATGGAACGG
>CAZPPD010000311.1:0-6752 GCA_964588185.1 uncultured Alcaligenaceae bacterium
AAAAAACCGCCCTCAGTGGCTGGGATAAAATCTCCTTTTTCCTGCTGATCCTGCTGGCAGTGCTGTTATCTTTTTTCGCCATTAACAAAAGCCGTTTTTGGTTGCATTTAGCGACCGGGCGTTATCTTTCCCAGACCCTTTCCGGAATCGGTATCGACCCATTTTGCTTTACCACGCAGGGCGTTCTTTGGGTTAATCATTCCTGGCTTTTTGACCTGGGGCTTTACTCGCTCTGGAATGTGAGTGGCGGGGCCGGTTGGGTATTGATTGCGGCGAAATGTCTGCTGGTGGTAATTCTGGTTTTCCTTCTTCTCCGGCTGTCGAACTACCAACAACGGCCCTGGTTAACTTTTCTCTGTTTGTTACTGGCTCTCTTGGCCATGAGCCCTCGGTTTCGATATCAGCCTTATGTCATATCGTTTTTATTCCTGGGACTATCTCTGTGGATTCTTTTCGGGGACAAGGTGAGCCGGGATTCGGCACAATACCTCCGGCGGCTGTGGTTCCTGCCGGTGTTATTTGCCTTATGGGTCAATTTGGATGAGTGGTACATCCTGGGTCCGATTACCTTTGGGCTTTATCTTCTAGGCAGGGCTATAGAGAAGACCAAACCAACAGAGGAGAAAAGCGGTGCAGGTTTTGACCTCAAAAAGGTGGGTTTGATTTTTGGGGTCTCTATTCTGGCCTGTTTTGTAAATCCATATCTATGGAAGGGCATCACCTTGCCTTTGGAGTTGGCCTATATTTTCCGCGGCACTGCCGGTTTCTTGCCGGACCACTTCCTAGCAAGTGGGATCACCATACGAGAAATCGAACAGGTAGAACCAGGATTCACCAATAATTTTTCCTACTGGTTTTCGCCCCTCACCTCGACCTATTGGCAACAAACCTTTCGCACCGTCAATATTTCCGGGCAGGCTTTTATCCTGCTTTTTCTTATGGGAGCCGGGAGCTTTGTCTGGTTGTTGATGCTGGGAAATCCCAATAAAGAAGAAGGGCCATCCTGGGAATGCCGGCTAGTCCTGTGGGTTTTCTTTGCCTTTTTGGCTCTATCCATGGCTCGGCTAATTCCTTTCTTCGCCATTGCAGCAGGACCCATTACGGTTTGGAATTTCCAGGACATCCTGAAGCAAATCCAGGCAAAAAAAGCGCAAGGGAAAGCTGCCAACCCGCTCACTCCGCTAATCGGCAGAGCCTTCTTCCTATTGTTTGTGCTGGGTTTGATTGTTTTGGCTTGGCCGGGGTGGCTGCGCGGGAATTACGGCAGCGGCCAATCTCCTTTTCGCGTGAGCGGTGAAATTGTGGTAGACCCCTCCTTAAAAGAAATGGCCCTCAAAGTTCAGGAAAAAGAGCTGCAGAACGGCTTTAACTTTAATCCCAATTTTGCTTGCTACTGTGCCTGGTTTGCACCGGCGGTGAAGAATTATTACGACCTGCGGTTTTCATTGTTTAACGGCAAGGGGGAAACCATCGGCAAAATCCGGCAATCGCTTCGGCGCGGAGAAGATTTGAGTAAGCAGCAAAATAGGGAAGCGTTTAAGGAAGCCATTAGAACGCGGGAAAAGGAATTTTCAGAACAGGAGATTTCGTTTGTGGCGTATTCCAACCTGAATTGGGATTCGCGGGCCTTTCAAGGAGTCATTATCCGCTTATTTGAGCCGCGGCGGTGGACTTTGGTGGACGGGGATGGCGAAACGGTGGTCTACAAATGGTGGCAGCAACCGCCTTCAGCAAAAGAAAGTGAAGAGATCAGCTTGGATATTCCGGAAGCGGCATTTCGGCCCGGCAAAGAATGGCAATTAGCGAGTTCCGAGATGGTATTCCCGGTTTCGTTTCCTTGGGAAACGGAATTCTTTGTTGGAACCCGCCGGCCGGTTCGGGAGAGAAATCGAGCGCGCTTTTTATTGGGCTGCTACACAGTGCTTCTCAACCGCCGTTACAACAACCAGAGAGCGATTTCTTTTACCCGCTATGCTTCTTCCAAGATCTCGGCGATGGTCGATCGCGGAGGAATTTCTTCCGCCTTGGGAATTGTTGCCAACGATTTGATGGAGCAATCGACCCAACCTCAGGACCATGGCACACCGGGTTTGGCATTACTGGCAGTGCGCAGCGCCCGCAAAGCCGTTCGGGAAAACCCGACGGATGCGGACGCGTATCTGGTGTTGGCAGATGCTTATGATGCGTTATCCAATCGGGAGGAAAAACATTGGTCGGGAAGATTTAAAGAATGGGATAGCGGTCTGCGCGAGTTGGTTCGACGGATTCAAACCACAACGGCACTGCGGCACGCCTTGGAGTTGGATCCGGACAATCCGGAAATCCATTGGAAATTGGGACTGCAATACCAAGCTTTCCATTATCTGGATGTGGCAAGTTTCCATTTTTCCCGTACCCGGGAACTCTTGCAGAAATCCCCTGAGAAGGTAACCAAGAACCCGTTGTTCCAAAAAGTAAAACGAGATCTGGATGAAGGGGCTCCCAAGCTGGCCCAGGATGTGGAAAATCGCCTCAAATCTTTCGAGTTGCTATCGGAAAACTTGAGCAACCGGAAAAAATTTACCCTCGCTCTCAATGTTGGCGTTCGCTATCGGAATGAAAAGGGAAAGATTTTGATGGACCGACGCGGATTTGGTTTGGTGCTGCAGGCCTTAAAAGTCTTGAAACAAGAATCTCAACAAAATCCCTTGGACACCGGTTTTAGTTTAGGCTGGCAACTTCATTTGCGAATGACCTTGGGTGAAGCAGAAACCGTTGCCAACAGGATTCAAGCCCTGAATGAATCCGGCTCGAGCTCTCCGGAATTCCTGCAACCCACCTTGGAGTTGGCAGCGGCGATGGGCGATTATAAACTCTTTCATGCCGTTGCCCGGGAGATGGATCTCGGCAACCGATTTGTTATTCAGCAGAATCTCCTGCCCGCCCTAAATTTGCCGCCTTTTTCTTACCACCAAAATTCCGTTCCCGAAATGGTAAATTACCTGTTCTTTAACTTCAATTATTGGAAGCTGCTTGAGGATAAATTATCTCACCGGGGAGAATTGGCCCTTTTGGACGGCTTGATGGCTTTAGAACAAGGAGAAATTCCGAAGGCCAAAATGCTCCTGCAACGTAGCATACCATTAATGGCCTCTCCGCAAATGGAACCGGAAGTGAATGTTGCCCGAGGTTATTTGCGGCAAATTTACCGATTTGGCAAAGAGGATTAAATTTGCCCGATTGATAATTGGAAGACCGAATTAGCCGGCGGAAATGAGCTTACCGGCTTTGACTTTCACATTCTGTTTTCCTTTTTTTCCATGTTTCCCTGCTAATCCTGCAATTCCCATTTAATTTCCCTTGCAGGAACAACCGAATATTAAGGACACCAGCCAAAGTGGGACACCTGATGATTGGAACAAGGCGATGCTGTTTTTCCGCTGTCGGGAGGTTCTCCCTATGTCCGGCAACTTTCTCCGCAACTGGTTCTTTGACCTGCCCAGAAATTCCCGCAAAAACAATGTAGGAATAATCCTGATTACCGTGGGTTTACTCCTCCTCAATGGATGTATGCAATTCCGGCCGAGTCAGGTTCTTCCTTCGGGAAGTTCAAAGCCGTCGGGGATAGTGCAAGTCAGTTACCCTGCTCAAACGCCGCAAAATCCACCGCCGGAAAAAGTGCAGTTGCCTGTTCCCCAAACCCAAACTAACCCAAGCCAACAGGCGAAAGTAATTCCCATTAACCTGGACACGGTGTTACGGTTGGCTCAAGATCAGAATGGCCAAGTGAAAATCGCCCGGGTGAAATTAGATGAGGCGTTCGCCAACAAAGAAATTGCGGACAAAGTATGGCTCCCCGATATATTTGTCGGGTTCAGCTACTTTCGCCATGAGGGCGGAATTCAAGACGAAACCGGCCGCTTTATTCATTCCAGTTTTGGATCGCTTTTTGGAGGTCTGGAACTGAATGGGCGATTGGATTTGCAGGAAGCCGTGTACAAGAAGGTAGTCGCAGAACAACAGATATGGCGGCAACGAGGAGAGATCAGCAAACTGAAATCCGAGACACTGTTGGATGCCACTTCTACCTATGTCGATCTGTTGGCGGCAAAAACCGGCGAAGCGATTGCCCGGCAAACCACTAAAAGGCTGGACAAGCTTCTGAAAAAAGCCGAAGCCTTAGCCAAAATCGATCCAGGAATTCGCGTGGAAGTTGCCCGCGTTCAAACCCAGGTTATGGCTCAAAAGCAGATCTTGCGGCAACTCGAAGCGGGGTTCACCAAAGCATCCGCCAAGTTGGCTCATTTGTTGGGAATCGATCCGAACGCTTTGTTGGTCCCCATGGATGCCAAATTGGTGCCGTTTAACCTGGTGGGTCCGGAAGTTCCTGTCGAGCACCTAGTTGCCGAAGCGATGACTAATGGACCGGGCATCCGGGAGATCCAAGGGCTGCTGGCTCTGATCAATCAGACTCAGGAAAGGTCCCAAGGTCTGGGTCGCTTCTTACCTGTCTTGGAATTGCGTATGGCAGAAGGAGCTTTTGGAGCCGGGGCCGGATCGGCGATGGATTGGGACAATCGCTTGGATGTGGCG
Source organism: uncultured Alcaligenaceae bacterium (assembly GCA_964588185.1). GTDB lineage: Bacteria > Planctomycetota > Planctomycetia > Gemmatales > Gemmataceae > CAZPPD01. The sequence goes on from CAZPPD010000311.1 coordinate 4,573, forward strand.
TTGCAGGCTCGTTGGAATCTGAAGAACTACTTCACCGCTCAAAGTCGCAAGCGGGCAGCCATGGCGAAAATGCAACAAGCCCATCTCAACTATGACTACATCCAATCCAAATTGACTTTGGGTGTCCAAGAAGCCACTCAAAGTATTCAGAGCAACCTCGACCAAATGGAATTCGGCAAAAAGCAGATAAGTCATGCGGAATCCGCTTTCAAATTGAGTGAATACCGGTTGAATAAGACCATCAAAGGGAGCTCTCCGAGCGAAGTGTTACTGGCAATCCGAACGCTGATGCTGGCTCAGATGGCTTATCTCAATGCGGTGCGAGATTTTGACAAAGCCCAGTTGCGGGTGTTTATCCTAACCGGAAAAGCCTGGACTTGTGATTGCCGGAATTAAGTTACGGTCGGATCTGGAGTCCCTAGAGACCCGGCCTACAAATCAGGGGCCGGGCCTGGAGACTCGACCTATCTCAATTGGTAGGACGGTTCTCCTGGACCGTCCAAAGGGCCGGGCCTGGAGACCCGGTCTACAAATCAGGGACCGGGTCTGGAGACCCGGTCTACATATCAGGGGCCGGGCCTGGAGACTTGACCTATAAATCAGGGGTTGGGCCTGGAGACCCGACCCACATAATGTGCCCTTTTTGAATTTCTTTCATTTCCAAATCCAATCTCGAACCTTGGGTTCCCGAAACCTGTCCAAGCGATAGATAAATTGGTGTAGGGAACTATTGAGGATTTTTATATCCTGAGATATTTTGGGTTTCGCCTCTTCCTCTCCATTAATCAAAGAGTCTAAATTTATCCGGAAGCGTGCCACCCTGATCCAACAAATCTGAATTGAGGTGTTTCCATGAAAGTGCAACTGCGGATTGTTTCGGGTTCATTGCGCGGGCGAAAGCTTTATTGCCATGTGAATCCCAATCTTCGCCCTACACCTCAGATGGTCCGGGAAGCATTGTTTAGTATTCTGGGCAATGCAGTTCCAGGGAGAACTTTCATCGATATATTTTCCGGAACCGGCATCCATGGTTTGGAAGCTTTGAGCCGCGGGGCAGAGGCAGCTCTGTTTATCGAGCGAGATTACAAACTTGCCAATGAGATTGACCAGCATCTCCACCAGTTTAAACTTGCCGAAAAGAGCCAGGTGATTCGTTCCGATGCCTATCGTTGGGCTGCCTACTGGCGTCCTCCGAAGCAGCCGGTGAATGTGTTTCTCAGCCCGCCTTTCGCCGATTTACAGCACCGCCTGGAAGATTTTGTCCACTTGGTCGGGGAACTCCTCCGGAAAATTCCGGATCACTCGGTGTTGGCAATCCAGTCGGAACGAGCCCGCTTGATTGACCAACTGCCGGACCAGGTAAGTTGGGACGAGAGGCATTACGGCCGCAATACCCTGCTTATTTGCGTCAAAGAAGAGAAGACCGCTGAGGAAATTACCGCCGCTGCAAATTGATGTCGCGAAATGATTACTATGACCGAACGCGAATTCGCCATTGATGTTGTCAGAAGCCTCCAAGAGGCAGGATACGAAGCTTTGTGGGCCGGCGGATGTGTTCGCGATCAACTCTTAGGACTCGAACCCAAGGATTACGACGTAGCCACCTCTGCTTTACCGGACGAGGTGTGCAAACTTTTCCGCCGAACGATCGCGGTGGGCAAGGCATTCGGGGTCATTGAGGTCCTTGGTCCTAGAGTTGACGGAGTAACTCTCAAGATCCAGGTAGCTACTTTTCGGTCGGACGTTTCTTACACCGATGGCCGCCGGCCCGACCGAGTGGTGTTTTCCTCGGCACTAGAGGATGCCCTGCGCCGGGATTTTACCATCAACGGTATGTTCTTTGATCCGATTCACGACCGGCTGATCGATTATGTGGGCGGACAGGAGGACCTCCGCGGCAATGTTCTCCGGGCCATTGGCAACCCGCTTGTCCGCTTTGAAGAAGACAAGTTGCGTTTACTGCGAGCGGTCCGTTTTGCTACGCGATTTCAGATGAAGATTGATCCGGCAACGGAAACCGCAATTCGGGACATGCATTCTCAGGTGTCGGTGGTAAGTGCCGAACGCATCCTGGAGGAATTACGGAAAATATTGGTGGATCCGGCCCGGGTATTCGGTTTGCGGTTGATGGCGGATTTTGGACTGATTAAACCGGTTCTTCCTGAGCTACTTCCGTTGCC
>CAZPPD010000312.1:0-6748 GCA_964588185.1 uncultured Alcaligenaceae bacterium
GTGGCTTTCCTCATTGGGGATGGCTTATTTTGGCTGCGATCCTTCCCCCGTTTGGATGTTCGCTCTGGTATGCGATCTGGCGCTATCGCAATCCCAGTTGGGGGCAACGGGTTCGCCGGCGGCGAAGTCGAGCGGCGCGAAAAGCCTTGCGGGAATTGACAAGGCTTTCCCAAGATCCACCTAGTGAAAAAGTCGTTGCTATTTTGGTGCAATACTTAAAGGAAAGATTCGAGTTTCCGTGCAATGAACCGACTCCCTCAGAAACAGCAGCCTTCCTTTCCAAATCCGGTTTTCCCTCGGAAAAAACTGCAGAGGCCGTGACTTTCTTCGAAAGCTGCAACACGGTTCGCTTCGCTCCAGACCGGGAATCGGGCAACTCCCAACTGAAGAACCAGGCAGCTCGTGTCATCCAGGAAATCGAGGGGGAGCCATGGTAGCCGCCGGTTTTTGCTTTCTCTTGATGGCTGCGACTGTGGGGCTGGATGAGGAAACTCCAAAGCTCCAAAAAATCCTTCGCATAGCGGAAGGAAGCTTTAATCGCGGGATCGAAGAGCGAAGGGATCCGAAGAAATCCCGCCGGCATTTTCAGAAATCCGCCCAAGCGTATCGTGCCCTGTTCCAGAGTGGCGTACACAACGGGGCATTGCTGAATAATCTGGGCAAAGCCAGTTTGCTGGCGGATGACATTCCCCAGGCGATTTTGGCCTGGCGGTTGGGATTGCTCCTGGAACCGAACAACGCCGAGATGTGGGATAATCTGCAATATGCTCGGCTTCAGGTGGACTACCCCTTCCAGGACCTCGCCGAACAGACCATGACCGATCCTTGGCCCGTTTGGTTGCCGCGACCGACCGGGTTTTACTTGTTAGTGTCCCTATATGTCCTGTTTGTTGCCTATTGCCTTTGGTCCACCCGGCGGTTGATTGTGTTTGGTTTTACTTGGCGATGGATAGCAGGGAATGTGTCGGCGGTTGTCGCATTCTCCACGGGGCTGGTTTATCTGGCTGATTGGGAAAAGGAGCGAACGGGGATTGAGATTGTAGTTATTACCCGGGAGAATCAGACTCTTCATCAAGGCAACGGGATCAGTTATTCCCCGAACCAGAAATTGTCGACCCTTCAACCGGGAATGGAAGCGCGGCTGCTCTATAAGCGGGGAAATTGGTATCAGGTACAATTTCCCGGAGGAGAATTGGGCTGGATTCCGGAAGATGCCACAATAGTTGGATCTTTGGACCGGGGAATCCGCTATGATAAGAAAGAATGAACAGGGAGAAATGTTCCCAGTTCCTAATAGGCCTTTTCTGTTCCTGATTGGTTGAAATCGGCAGGAATTGTCGCTGGTAGGCCAGCCGTTAGCAAACGGGTTTTTCGCTATAGGATGGCAGGCTGGTGGCCGTTAGCAAACCGGTTTTCGGGCAATGATTGATGATTGCCGATTGTTGATTGTTGATTTCCGAAGTAAGACCAATGGCCGTTAACAAACGGGTTTTCGTTTTCGAAAAGATCAGTTGGCGACCGTTAACAAACGGGTTTTCGGACAGTGAAGGTGAACTAAATCTAACTGACATCCAGAGGAGCCTATGGCCTCACAAGATAAAATCAGCGAATACTTAGCCCAGTTCTCCCAGGTCCGCAACCAAATGGTGGAGCAACTTCGCCGGGCCATTGTCGGCCAGACAGAAGTCATCGAACAAATCCTGGCCGCTATCTTTACCCGGGGGCATTGCCTTTTGGTGGGAGTGCCCGGACTGGCCAAGACCTTGATGGTCAGCTCCATTAGCCAGATTCTGGATATCACTTTCAAGCGTATCCAGTTCACCCCGGACTTAATGCCTTCCGACATTACGGGGACCATGGTGTTGGATGAGGGCGATACAGGGCGGAGGGATTTTCGATTTGTTAAAGGCCCCATCTTTGCCAATATTGTCTTAGCCGATGAAATCAACCGAACTCCGCCGAAAACCCAGGCGGCTCTTCTCCAGGCCATGCAGGAACGCAATGTCTCCGCCGGCCAGGAAACCTATCCCTTGCCGGATCCCTTTTTTGTCATCGCTACTCAAAACCCGATTGAGCAGGAGGGAACTTATCCGCTACCGGAAGCCCAGCTCGACCGCTTCATGTTCAATATCAAAGTGGATTATCCTTCTTTCGAAGAGGAAAAACGCATCCTTGAAGTGGCAACCCGAGAAGAACAAGCTGAACTAACCAAGGCCCTGAGTGCCCGGGCCATTCTCAATATGCAAAAGTTGGTGCGTAGTGTTCCGGTTGGCGATTATGTCCGGGACTACACCGCCCGTCTTGTCCGGGCCACTCGGCCGGGGGATTCGACGGCTCCGGATTTTGTCAAGGAGATGGTGGATTGGGGAGCAGGACCGCGAGCGGGGATATTCCTGATTCAAGGAGCCAAAGCGGTGGCGGCCATGGATGGTCGCTTTAGTGTAGCTATCGATGACATCAAGAAAGTATCCATCCCAGTTCTGCGGCACCGCATCAGCACCAATTTCCAGGCCCAAGCAGAAGGCAAATCGACTGAGGATGTCATCGAACAATTGTTGAAAGTGGTCGGAGAGCCCGACGTCCCCAAATATGTTCGGGGCGGCATGAAATAGTCACTATTGAGACTGGAGAATCCAATGTTCAAGCGATACCTTGGGACTTTGGCTTTTCGATGCTTGATTGCATTGTTTGTGATTGGTCTACCAATCCTTGGTGGATGCGGTGCTTATCAACGATACGATGAAGCCAGGAAAGGGTTGGCTGCCACGTTACGAATGCGGTGGTTTGCGGTGGCTGTGTTGGAATACAAAAAGAAGAATGGCGAGTACCCGGATGACCTCAAAAGTTTGGAACCTTTGTTCGGCACAAATAAGGGGGCAGAGGATATGAAAAGAACACTGAAGAGTTTGAAAGAAACCTTCGGGGAGGTCAGCTTTGAGGAGATGTTCGAAAACCCGCTTACCGGCGATAATCCGGGATTCGAATATGTAAAACCGGTCAATCCTACTCCGGATACTCCGGTCATTTACATGCTGAAAGATGGGGAGCGGCAAACCGATGCAAAAATCGGCTACTTCAATGGCAGCATTCGGAAACCGGAATAACGGCTGACAAGGATGTGAATCCAAACTTGATCCGGGACTCTCATACGGTAAACTCAACTAAAACAATCACCAATTACTCCAGGGGGCTTCCATGTTTTCTTTCTGCCAAACCAAGGGGCGAGCATTCTTGTTCTTAGGTGCGGTTCTTGCTGCAACCCTGTTAAGCTCAAAAGCCTTTGCCTGCAATGTCCCCGTTTTTCGGTATGCCCTGGAGAAGTGGCATCCCGGACCTCATGAGGTGGTAATTGTTTACGAGGGCGAGCTAACCTCCGATCAGCAACGAGCCGTTGCGTTACTCCGGAAGAAAACCAATGCGGAACCTCCCGAGGCAAACTTTTATATCGAGTTGGTGAATCTGGAGAAGAATCCCCCCAAGGAATTTGTCGTTCTTTACAAACAACAAAGGGAAAAGCAACTCCCTTTGATGATGGTCCGCTTTCCGGCGATCACTCGGATTAGTGCTCCCTACTGGACGGGAGCTTTGACCGTGGCCAACGTGAATAAGATTTTGCAGTCGCCTTTACGGCAGACTGTTGCCGACCGGGTTCTGAAAGGACACACAGCAATTTGGCTGTTGCTCGAAAGTGGCAACAAGGATAAAGATACTGCCGCGGGCAACCTCCTGGAAAAAGAATTCCGCCGCATGGAAAACCTGTGGAATCTTCCAGATGGCTTGGCCGAAATGTTTGCTACGGTTCCAACCTTAATTCCCAACCATGGAGGACTTTTCTCGACCGCTTTTCTTGGCGCGGGAATTAACCAGAAGCGATATGAAATTACGGTGGAAAAATTGGAAGGCCCGGTTTTGCCGCTTAAAGTCAAGTTCTCCCTGCTGCGCCTCAAACGAAATAATCCGGCCGAGGATTATTTCCTGAAGATGCTGTTGAATACCGAAGAGGACTTAAAAACATTTGATGAGCCGATGGTATTTCCCATCTTCGGCCGCGGGCGGGCGCTCTATGCGTTAATCGGCAAGGGCATCAATGTTGAGAATATCCGAGTAGCTGGCCGATTTTTGACGGGGCCTTGTACCTGCACGGTCAAGGATCAAAATCCCGGAACGGATTTGTTGATATCCACCGATTGGGAAAAAGGCATCAACAGCCGGTTTGTGCAGGAGAAAGCGTTGCCGCCTCTAACCGGGCTATCGGAATTCTTGCCGCCGAAAGGGAAAACCAAGAAGAGTATTGAGGAAAAATAACTGAGTTTGTCTGGGCAAGCGGATCTGGGATAAAATACATAGACACTGAAAGGGATCAGGAAACCAAAGTTCAGGTTGCTTGACCTTACCCGCCGCACAATAAAAGTTTGAAGTGAAGAGGCCAACATTCACACCTTCCTGTTAACTCTCCTATAGGATTTGACCAATTTGTCTGCCATCTACCGTTTCGGAGCGAATACCTGTGCGAAATATTTGTTTTTCCTTCTGCCTAATCGCATTCTTGATTTATGGGCCAGGGGCTTTTGGCCAAAAGAAAGTACCCATCCCAAAAGTTCCCGAGGGATTTGAGGTTTCGATTTTTGCCCAACCACCAGAGGTGAACTATCCGGTCTGTGTAACCGCCGCTCCGACCGGAGAATTGTTTGTTGGAATTGATCCACAGGGTTCCCTTGGCAAGAAACCCGATCAAGGAAAAATCTTTCGCTGTATCGATACGGATGGTGACGGCAAAGCGGACAAAATAAATCTCTTCGCCAAAGTCGATCATCCGCGTGGACTGATCTACGACCACGGAAAATTATGGGTGCTCCATCCCCCCAAGTTGACTTTGTTCCAAGACGAGAATCTGGATGGCAAAGCCGACCGCAGTGAAACGCTGGTCACTGGAATCACCACCGACCTTCTTAAACGCCGCGGTGCGGATCACACCACCAATGGGATTCGCATGGGCATCGACGGTTGGATTTACATTGCGGTCGGAGATTTTGGCTTCGTCAATGCCCAAGGAACAGACGGCAAAAAACTAACACTTAAAGGCGGCGGCATTGTCCGCGTCCGTCCCGACGGCAAAGAAATGGAAATCTATTGCCGGGGCCTGCGGAATATTTTGGACGTCAGTATCGATCCGCAACTCAATATGTTCACCCGGGACAACACCAATGACGGCGGAGGTTGGGACATTCGTTTGTCCCATATTTTGGAATCGGCCCATTACGGCTACCCTTCTCTGTTCAAGAATTTCGCTGACGAAATCATGCCGCCGTTGGCTGACTATGGGGGCGGCTCCGGTTGCGGCAGTATGTTCCTAAGCGAACCCTGGTTTCCAAAGCCTTACAACCGGGCCTTGCTGACTTGTGATTGGGGCCGGAACATTGTCTTCTACCATCCTTTAACACCCCTGGGACCGACTTATAAAGCCGAACAAGAAGTTTTTGCCTCACTCCCACGACCAACCGATATTGACGTGGATGGATCGGGGCGGTTGTACATCAGTAGCTGGCATGGGGGCAAGTTTAACTATGCCGGGGAATACATCGGCTATGTGGCTCAGGTTAAACCCAAGGGATTAAAACCACAACCATTTCCCAATCTCAGCAAACTAAGTGACTCGGAACTCCTGAAAGAATTAACTTCAGAAAGTCATGTCCGCAGGTTCCACACTCAGAGAGAAATCTTGCGGCGAGGTGAAAAGCCGATCTTTTCCGAGGGCCTGATTAAAATAATTCAATCTCCCAATTCCTTGGACGCCAGAGTGGCTGCCGTGTTCACCTTTAAGCAGCTTTACGGGGAGAAAGTAAACTCTGCGCTGACTGAACAATTGAGTTATGGTGAGTTGGTTCCTTATATCCTGCGAGCACTCACGGATCGAAAAAGCCAATTAGATAATGTAGAGGGGCACCTTTTTACCAAGTTTCTCCATAACAATGAGAACCAACCGGCAGTCCGCGTTGCTGCTCTAATTGGAATCGGCCGGTTGGGGAAAAAAGAGTTGGCGAAAGAAGTTCTTCCCTTTGCGGTCCATCCTGGAACCAAAAGGGAATCCGCCACTCCCACTTTCCGCAGCAAGGTCATCAAAAAGAAAAGGCAAGTCGCGATCAAAGCGAACATCAAGGGAGCAAAAAAGTTATTCCTGGTTGTTACCGATGCCGGCAATGGAATCGGCAACGACCATGCGGTTTGGTTAGAACCCCGGTTGGTTGGCTCCAATAAGTCGAAGAAATTAACCGAGCTGAAATGGACCAATGCCAAGGCCGGATGGGGCGGGGTCCATATCAATGCGAGTTGTCGCAACCGACCCATTCGAGTGAAAGGCAAACCGGCGGATTATGGCATAGGGACCCATGCTCATTCCGTGATTGAATATGATCTTCCTGAGGGATTCACAACCTTTGAAGCGAAAGGCACTCTGGAGGATGGCAGCGGCGGTAACGGATCCGTCCAGTTCTTGGTCTTCACCGATAAGTTACCTGAAACCTTCCGCACCGGCGGCAAAACGCAGACCGTCGACCCGGACCGGGTCATTCCCCACTTGGCCGTCAAGACGCTGGTTCGCCTGAATGCCATTGAGGCTTGCTTAACAGCCATTCAGGGACCTCATGCAGATGGGGCCTTGCGGGCTCTTCGTCATATGCACGACCCGAAGGCGGTCGAGGGATTGATCAAGAAGTATCAACAGACTCGAAACGTAAGGCTTCGGCAGGGG